>JAAWOG010000025.1 GCA_022799355.1 Lachnospiraceae bacterium
TCAAGTCGCCTTCGGCGAGGGGCAGATTCTTTTGGCTCAATTTACATGTTTTCACGGACTTTGCAGTAAATGCAAAGTCCTGGGCTGAACTGTTACTATTAAGGTTACTGTTACTGTGGTACTTGCCTGAAGTTACTGTGGTACCTGAGGTTGTTGTGGCTGCTGTGGCTGCTGCGGCTGCTGAGGTTGTTGTGGCTGCTGTGGTACTTGCGGCTGCTGTTGATCCGGTGTTGTCGGTGTCGTCGGCGTTGTTGGTGCTGTCGGATCGACTACGCCGCCTTCCCCGGGCATGCCGTAGGAGATACCGCCCGCTAACATTTCAAGTTTCTGCAGTTCCAACAGGCCTTCGTAACCCGGCGTCGCAAAGAACATGGCGTTGTGCTGGCAGGTAACGGAAGGCGTCTGGCCCGAAACGGCTGTCGGATCTTCCGCTGCGTCCGGCTGCTGCGCGGCGCTATCACCCTCTTCTTCCGCAGGGGTTGCCAGTGTGTCAGGGTTCAGTGTCAGAACGCCTGAAACCTTGAACGGACATTCCGGGCTGGCCGGCAGAGGCCCCGTCAGATAGCTGTAAGCACAGAGCGCGCCCGCGTAATGAACGTTGCAGGAGGTGGTGGGCACGGTGCCCTCCGCGAAATATTCCCGTTTTAATGTGCCATCACAGAGTCCCGATACCGGCAGTTTCCCGGACTGGGAACAGACGGTGGCGGTGACAAGACCTGTGGGTGTCGGGAAGGACTCATTCGGCAGTTCCGCATGAATCTCAGACATAACGATCCGCCAGAGCTTCTTCGCCAGATTTTTTTCCTCGGAGCCGGAGAGCTTTGTGGATGTTAAAGTATTGTCATAGCCCGCCCAGACCGAAGAGGTATAGTAAGGAGTATATCCTGTAAACCATACATCCACATAGTCGGATGTGGTTCCCGTCTTTCCGGCGATGGACATATTGCCGAAGTTGACGGAAGTACCGGTTCCGCTTGTCACAACGTCCTGCATGGCGTTTGTCAGAAGGAAGGAAGTCGTCTCTTTCATAACGCGCCTTGTCTGCTGGGTTTGTGTTTTATCAATAATGACATTGCCGTCATGATCGGTGATCTTCGTGTACAGAATCGGTTCGTTGTAAACGCCGCCGTTGGCGATGGCAGCATAAGCGGCGGTCAGTTCCTGATTGTAGACGCCTACGGTAACGCCGCCGAGAGCCGTTGACTGCTGGATATCGGAATAGACCTCACCGTTTACCACTTTGTCGGTGACAAGGGTGGTAAAGCCGAGGCTCTGCAGATAGTCAAAGCCGAGCTGAGGTGTGATCTGCGTCAGTGTTTTTACCGCAATGATATTCAGGGAATCCCTAATACCGTCCCGGAAAGAGCAGATACCGCGGTAGCCGCTGTACCAGTTGCTGACAGGTCTGCCGCTCTCGTAATTATATGGCTCATCCATATGCACGTCAGCCAGCGTCAGCCCTGCGCTGTCCAGCGCGGGAAGGTAGGTGGAGACTATTTTAAAAGTAGAGCCGGGCTGCCTTGCGGCGTCTGTGGCGCGGTTCAGTGTTCTGCTGGCGGTTTTTGGACCTCTGCCGCCGACCATTGCCACCACATGTCCCGTTGCCTGGTCCTGCACCACAATGGAAACCTGGGGCTGAGGAGTCAGAGTGACTTTTTCGCCGTAGACTTCATCGCCTGCCTGCATAATGGCTTCTTTATAGAAATCAATGTCCGCATGGGCGTCTTCCATGGAAGAGTAGAGCAGCGTATAATTGCTTTTTACGGTTTCCTTGTACCATTTGAGCATCTTCTGGGCGTTGAAATTCTCCAGATCGCCGTTGGAGTGCTGGATGGTCAGTTCGTAGGCGAGTTCCCATTTGGTGTTGCTGGGGAAATTCTCTTCGTTGGTAAAGGCGTCATCGCAGATTTTCTGAATGGCGGGATCCTGTGTGGAATAAATCTTTAAACCGCCGCTGTAAAGCAGATAATATGCGTTGTTTTCCGTATAGCCTGCATTGACCAGATCCTCCAGTACATCATCCACAAGAGCATCCACAAAGAAGGAGTTTATGGTATCATCCTCCACTTCGAGATTGACGCTCTGGATACGGGAATAGGGATCGTCCGCCATGGCTTCGTCGTATTCGGGCTGTTCGATAAAACCCTGCTCCAGCATATATTCCAGTACATCGCCCCGGCGCCGTCTATTGTCGTCGGGATGGGTGATCGGGTTATATTTGGAGGGGTTCTGGGTGATAGCAGCGATTACCGCACACTCCGAGAGGGAGAGCTGGCTTACATCCTTATTAAAATAACGAAGGGATGCCGCCTGAACGCCCAGGGTGTTCTGCCCTAAATTGATCGTATTCATATAGTATTCCAGGATCTGGTCCTTTTCCATGACTTTTTCCACTTCCAGGGCAAGGTACTGTTCCTGTATTTTACGTTTCATTTTTTCCGCAAATTCTTCTTCGCTGGTCCAGCTTGTCAGCACGTTGTTTTTGATAAGCTGCTGAGTGATTGTGCTGGCGCCCTGTGAAAAGTTGTGGGTGGTAATGCCGATAAATGCCGCACGGAAGATACCCTGAATATCAATGCCGTTGTGCTCGTAGAAACGTTCGTCCTCAATTGCGACAAAGGCGTGCGCCAGATTCTCAGGGATCTGGGACATGGCAACCGGTATTCGGTTGGAATCGGAAGATACCAGTTTTGCCGTCTGTTTTCCTTCGATATCGTAGACAAAGGTGGAAAAGCCGGAAGGTGAAACATCCAGATTTTCCGCGTCCGGTGCGGAATCAATGATGCCCTTGAATATGCCGAAACCGGCAGCAGCGCCGACGACACCGACGGATACGACGGCAGCTAACATAAGTTCCAGTACAAAGAGAGTGATTTTCTTTCCCCAGCGGCCATGAGGTGCGTTTAATTCTTTCTGCCTTTTATGGACGCCTTTTTTTCCGTAATTCATATGACAAATAACCTGTGCCTTTCTGTACGAGGTGCTGCTGAGCGAATAACTTCGCTACGCTCAGTATTTTATATCATGATATCTCATGAATAAAATAACGGGAAACTTCTCAATCATCAGAAGCTGTGCTTCTTCTGATCAAGAAGTAGCGAATAACTTCGCTACGCTCAGTTATTCTTCATTATAATATAAACTATAAAAAATGGCAAATTAAGGTTTTGTGAAGGAGATGTTACCATAAACATGGGTGCTGTAACATCTTTATTACAAAATAGTGAACTGGTTATATATGCGCCTCTCATACTGATTGTGTACGATATTTTTAAATTTATGCCGTTTTTTGGAAAGAATGTGTGAAAGAGAGGTATTCCCCGGCGGTGTTTCCAAGAAAGCGGATTGATAAGGGGACGGCATTATGTTACAATCGGTATGACAGATTCGGGCAGGAGGAAATTTGTATGACAATGACGGAGAAATATTTAAATATATTGAAAGAGCGTGAGCCGCAGTTGTGGGAGGGACCGTTGGAAAAATCCGGATTTACGGAACAGGATTTATCGGACATTGAGGCAGGACTCGGCTATGTCCTTCCCCTGCCGTATCGTGAATTTTTGATGGAATACAGGATGCCGGAGGATTTGACGGTGTTTGTTTCCGTATGCGGGGATTCCTTCGGCAATTCGTGGTGGGATACCTTTTCACGGGAGGAAAATGACTATGTGCCCCGCCCCGAGCATGATATCGGACCGACCGTAGAATTTGAGTGGCATAATATAAAAGGAGAAAGCGGAGCGGAGTTTTTGGAGAACCTCAGGGAGGAACAGACGGCGGCGGAAGGGTGTCCCTGCTTTTTGGAGGCGGGCTTTTTGCAGCTTGGCAATCTGTATGGATATCTGACCTATCTGGATCTGGTAAACGGCGGCATTGTCACGATACATGAAGAGGATGTGTATGATATGATGCTCGATGAGGGCGTGGATGGTGCAAGCAGGTCGGAGGTAAGGGAATATATGGAGTCCCGCCGGCTTTATATCTGCAGAGATTTTCATGATTTTCTCCGGTTTGTGTGCACCGGCGATTTTCTGGATGAGGACGAGGCAAAATTTCCCACGCAGGAGGAGCTGGAGCGGGATTATTCGTATGAATGAAGGCGATTGAAAAGATGACGGACACGGGAGAAGGAAAAGTTACGGAATATCGGGTGTTATTGAGTGAAGGGCGGGGCGAGATCGAAGAGAAGAAGTCCCGTTTTATCTGCACGGTGCGTCCTGTCCATTCGGAGCAGGAGGCGGCGGATTTCATAGAGGAGATCAAAAAAAAATACTGGGATGCCAGGCATAACTGTTCGGCGTTTGTGCTCGGCAGCAGGCAGGAGCTGACAAGGTGCAGCGATGACGGGGAGCCCGGCGGAACGGCGGGGCGTCCGATGCTGGAGGTGCTTATCGGAGAAGGGCTCTGCGATGCGGCGGCTGTGGTGACAAGGTATTTTGGCGGTACACTCCTTGGGACAGGAGGGCTTGTGCGGGCTTACGGCGGCGCCGTAAAGGAGGCGCTGTCTGCCGCGGAGACGGGAATTATGCGCTACGGTGTGAAGATACGGATCGGCACCGATTATAACAGCGTGGGGAAGATGCAGCATCTGCTCGGGAGGCGGGGTATTGTACCGGAGGCCGAGTACGGCGAGGCAGCGATATTTACCGTGACCGTTCCGGTGGGCGAGGCGGAGGCGCTGAAAAAGGAAGTTACGGAGGCGACATGCGGAAAAGCAAGGCTGACGGAACTTGAGAAAATTTATTTCGTTGACAGGGAGTAAACCTGTCACTATAATAGGATGGCAGGGTTCGGAACCATGTGTTTTGTTCCCGTATACGGTATTGTTTTAAAATCCGGTAAAATAGAAGAGAGCAGTTCGGAAAGGTGGTGGTTTTTATGAAGAAGAGTACGGCAAAATGCAGCAGCGATAATCCTCTGCCTCGAAGTAGGCGCATAAAGATCACAACTGAAAAGGAGAGCTGCTATGGAAATGATACAGGAAGAAAGAACCCAGCAGGAGATGAAGCAGCTGCTGGATGAAAAGCAGTACACAAGGCTCCGCCAGAGAGTTGCGGAACTCAATGATGCGGATATCGCGGCGGCAATGGAAGAGATGGAGGAGAAGGACCTTCTGAAAATGTTCCGGATTCTCCCTAAAAGCATGGCTGCCGATGTTTTTTCCTATCTGGAAGTGGAGAGCCAGCAGTTTATTATTACGTCCCTCTCCGAACGGGATGCGGCGGATATCATCGATAACCTGATGTCCGATGACGCGGCGGATCTGCTTGAGGAAATGCCGGCAAACGTGGTGAAAAAGCTGCTTGCAGGCGCAAGCCCGGATACAAGGCGGGATATCAATCACCTGCTGCGCTATCCGGAGGATTCCGCGGGCAGTATTATGACCGTGGAGTATATGGATTTTAAGGAAGACTACACGGTGGAGGACGCCATCGCGAAGATCCGGAAGATGGGAATGGATTCGGAGACCATCAATATCTGCTATGTGCTGGATAAGAAGCGGAAACTGGTGGGAACGGTGGCGCTGCGCTATCTGCTGCTGAGTGAACCGGAGGCGATCATCGGGGAGATGATGCATGAAAATGTAATATCCCTGCAGACGCTGATGGATCAGGAGGAAGTGGCAAGACAATTTAAAAAATACGATTTTACGTCGATGCCCGTGGTGGACAACGAGAACCGGATGGTGGGCATTATCACCGTCGATGACGTTGTGGATATCATTGAGGAAGAGACCACGGAAGATATCGAAAAGATGGCGGCTATCGTCCCTTCGGACAAGCCGTATATGAAAACGGGTGTTATTGAAACCTGGAAAAAGAGGATGCCCTGGCTGCTCCTTCTGATGATTTCCGCCGCCTTTACCGGCAAGATCATCACATCTTTTGAGGGAGCGCTGAGCGCTTATGTGGTGCTCACCGCCTATATCCCGATGCTGATGGATACCGGAGGGAATGCGGGCGGACAGGCAAGTGTGACAATTATCCGAAGCATTTCCCTGAACGATGTTGAGTTTTCGGATCTGCCCAAGGTCATCTGGAAGGAGTTTCGGGTGGCACTGATCTGCGGTGTTACGCTGGCGGCGGCGAACTTTTGCAAGCTGCTCTGGTTTGACAGGGTTTCGATGACGGTGGCGGCTGTGGTCTGCCTGACTTTGCTGGTGACGCTGGTGGCGGCAAAGTTTATCGGCTGTGTGCTGCCCATGCTGGCAAAGAAGATCGGCTTTGATCCGGCGGTGATGGCAAGCCCGTTTATCACGACGATTGTGGATGCGGTGTCGCTTCTGACTTATTTTCAGATCGCGGCGGCGCTGCTGGGAATATAATGCCCATGGAAAAATGCGGTACTAAAACAGGAGAATATAATGAAAAGAGAAAATGTAAGAAACATAGCGATCATAGCCCATGTAGACCATGGTAAAACGACTTTGGTGGATGAGCTTTTAAAGCAGAGCGGTACTTTTCAGGAACATCAGGCGGTGGCGGAACGGGTTATGGATTCCGGCGATATCGAGAGGGAGAGAGGGATCACGATTCTCTCCAAGAATACCGCCATCACCTATAAAGATACGAAAATCAATATCATCGATACGCCGGGACATGCGGACTTCGGCGGCGAGGTGGAGCGCGTCCTCAAAATGGTAAACGGCGTTGTGCTGGTGGTGGATGCTTTTGAGGGCCCCATGCCCCAGACAAAGTTTGTGCTGAAAAAGGCGCTGGAACTGGATCTTGCGGTGATCGTCTGCATCAATAAGATCGACAGGCCGGAGGCAAGGCCGGTGGAGGTGGAGGATGAGGTGCTGGAGCTGCTTCTGGAACTGGAAGCAAGCGATGAACAGCTTGACTGCCCCTTTGTCTATGCATCCGCCAAAAACGGCAGCGCCACCAGGCAGCTTACCGTAAAAAATAAAGATATGACGCCGCTGTTTGATACGATTCTGGAATATATCCCCGCGCCCGAGGGTGATCCCGATGCGGGGACGCAGGTGCTGATCAGCACCATCGATTACAATGAGTATGTGGGGCGTATCGGCGTCGGCAAGGTGGATAACGGCGTGGTGAAGGTGAATCAGGAGGTTGTGATCGTCAACCACCATGAGCCGGACAAGCAGAAAAAGGTGAAGGTTAGCAAACTGTATGAGTTTGACGGGTTAAACAAGGTGGAGGTGAAGGAGGCGGGAATCGGTTCCATCGTGGCGATTTCCGGCATCGCGGATATCCATATCGGCGATACGCTCTGTTCTCCTGAGCATCCCGAACCGATTCCCTTCCAGAAGATATCGGAGCCCACTATCGCCATGGATTTTATTGTCAACGATTCCCCTCTTGCAGGACAGGAAGGAAAGTATGTGACAAGCCGCCATATCAGGGACAGGCTGTTTAAGGAACTCAATACGGATGTCTCTCTGCGGGTGGAGGAGACGGAGAATACGGATGTGTTCCGGGTTTCCGGCAGGGGCGAGCTGCATCTGTCGGTGCTGATCGAGAATATGCGCCGTGAGGGCTATGAGTTTGCGGTCAGCAAGGCGGAAGTTATCTATAAGAAAGATGAAAACGGTAAACTTCTTGAGCCCATGGAGTCGGTTTTTGTGGATGTGCCGGAGGAATTTTCAGGCGTTGTGATAGAGAAGCTGAGCCTCAGAAAGGGCGAGCTGCAGAATATGGGCAGGGCTTCCGGGGGCTATACCAGACTGGAATTTTCCATGCCTTCGAGAGGATTGATCGGCTATCGCGGCGATTTTCTGACGGACACCAAGGGTAATGGGATTATGAATACCCAGTTTGACGGCTACGGTCCCTACAAGGGAGATATCCAGTACCGCAAGCAGGGTTCCCTGATCGCTTTTGAGGCGGGGGAGGCTATCACCTACGGACTGTTTAACGCGCAGGAGAGAGGCGCGCTGTTTATCGGACCGGGCGAGAAGGTGTATGCCGGCATGGTGATCGGACAGACCGGCAGGGCGGAGGACATTGAGGTCAATGTCTGCAAGACAAAACATCTGACCAATACCCGTTCTTCCAGCGCGGACGAAGCGCTGCGCCTTGTGCCGAAAAAGATTATGAGTTTAGAGCAGTCGCTTGATTTTATCGATACGGATGAACTGCTGGAAGTGACGCCGAAGACGCTGCGGATCAGGAAGAAGATCCTGGATCCCACGATGCGCAAGCGGGCGGCGATGAAGAAGGGATAAGTATACAAAGGGAAGTGATATCATGAGAAATACTCCCTTTTCGGGAAGGTGCTCCCCAAAATTTAAGCTGAGAATTGAAAAAGGTTATCCGTTTGATCGGATAGCCTTTTTCAATTAATCTGACTTATCTTATCTATCATTAATTTTTTCATTCGGATTCTTCTCTGTATTCAAAGACAAACCACTTTTCATTCATATAAATCTCTATTGTATCGTCTGCTCCATACTGATAACCAAATCCGCTTCCAAAATTAGACTGATTATCTTCTGTTGGAATTTCACTTCCATCGACAGTTGACGTTATTTCTCCATCCATATTGCCACAACGTGTATCAACGGTGGGCCGAACATTATTCGGACCGTGCCAGAGAGGAAAGAACCTGATGAAAATCAGGAAATTCTCTGTTTAACCGTATGGGCTTTCCGGTTTCATCCGTAAAACAATGTTCGGAATGTCCGGTGCAGACGGTTTTTCCATCCGCGTTTTTCATCTCATAGTCCAGTTTAAGCCGGACGCCCTTCCACTCCGCCACGGAAACATGGATCATGATTTCATCTGAGAAAGTGGTGCTGATTTTGTAGCTGCATGACACGGCTGTCACAGGGGAAATGATCCCCAGGGATTCTAGTTTCTGATAATCCCATCCGATTTGACTCAAAAAGTCAATGCGGGCTTCCTCCATCCATCTGATGTAGTTGGAGTGGTGGGTGATCCTCATCTTGTCGGTTTCATAGTATTGAACGGTATGTTTGTATTCTTTCACAGGAGCGCCTCCCTTATAGACTTTTTATGGTTTTAAATTATGGTTTTTTGCGGTTTTAAAACAGATGGTTTGATTTTATCATAAGTATTTTGCGGATTCAATGGGATGCGGCCGGATTTTTGTATGCGGATGTCTCTGAATGGGATATTTTCCTATCCAAATAAACAAACGGATTATATCTTTGTTCATTGATTCGGGAAAGAAAAGTGATTTAATATTTTTCTATGGAATACTAAGCACGGATGAAAACGGAGGTACCGGATGTCCTATTTTAAGACAAATGACGGAGTGTCGCTGTATTACGACATAAGAGGAGAGGGAAAGCCGCTTCTGATGGTACAGGGGTGGACGTTTACCGCAAAACTCTGGGAGAAAAACGCAGAAAAGATAGCGGAACGCTGTCAGGTGATCCGTATGGATAACCGGGGGCACGGGGAATCCGAAAAAGTTATGTACTCCCACTGCATTGCCAGATATGCCATGGACGTAAAAAATCTTCTGGATGAACTGGAGCTTGAAGATGTGACGGTGCTGGGCAGTTCCATGGGCGCCGCCGTACTCTGGAGTTACCTGCAGTTATTCGGCAACCACCGGGTGTCCGGGCTGATCTGCGTGGATCAGTCACCATGTCAGTACAATGCTCCCGACTGGAAGTGGGGACAGAACAACTGTTATGATGTGGAGAGTTTTATCAGGACCTGTGACCGGATACTGTATGATCCAAGAGGGGCGGCGGAGCAGATGGCACAGGGAGTATTGTATCGGGAGGCGGCGCCGGAAGAGATAAAAATGATCGCGGATGAGATCTGCAAATGTCCGGGACCGGTACGCATTCAGATTATGCGGGATCATACAAATCTGGACTGGAGGGATTTTATTCCCCATATTACGCTGCCGACGCTGGTTATGGTGGCGAGAAAGAGCGCCGTATTTCCCTGGCAGGGATGCGCCTGGGCAGGAGAGCATATACCGGGCGCAAAGCTTGTTTTTTTCGAGAAATCAGGGCATATGATCTACTGGGAGGAAGCGGAAAAATTCAATGAGACCGTGGCGGAGTTCGTTTGCGGCGGTAAGGATAAATAAGGAAGCCGGCAAATTATTCTTTTTTTCTGATATTGTGATACTGCAGACAGATCAGGATGGTCAAAAGATCATCCTGATCTGTTATTTCAAGTCCGGTGATATTAGAGAACTGTTCCAGACGGTAGCGGATCGTATTGTGGTGCACATTCAAAATTCTGGAAGCTTCCCGGTAATTAAAGCCGCACTCAACATAAACTTTCAGGGTTTCCAGAATATTATCCTGTACCGTGGTATCTACCTGGGAGAGGGAGGAGAAAAATTCTCTGTAAAACTCAGGAAGCCTGTCATAAATGCCCGGCTGCAGCAAAAGAAAAGAAGCACCGATATCATGGATATGCATCAGGGCGGGATGGTAGAGGGCCGTTTTGTCCTTCATGGTATTCATCAGAGCCAGGGTGTCCTGATATTTTGCGGGAATTTCCTCCCAGCTCTGTGCGGCCTGCCCGATCAGAATATGTATGGCACGGTCCGGAAAGGCGGTCTGGAGTACGGACTGAATCCGTTTTCCGTATTGCCTGCTGTATGTGACGATATCGTGATAAGTATTCCAGAGGGAATTGATGGGGATCAGGAAACGGAAAAGCCCGTCCTGCCCGATGCTGGAATGAATATTGTATTTCTGATAGAGCTGTTCAAAACAGTTATGTACTTTGGCGTTGTAGATGGAGATATCCTGATAATCCTGACCGCAGGAGGAGGCAAGCTGCGCCAGCACGGGAGAATATTTCAGCCATGGATCAATCTGCAGTGCGGCAGCTTCCTCTTTTGCGGCGCAGGTGTCTTTGCCGAACAAATTTTCCAGCAGAAAATTTTTCTTATGAATCAGGTCTTTTTGTTTTTTCCGCATATCAAAGATGGATTCGCTGATCAGCAAAGTGGCGTAGATCAGCATATTCAGTTTTCCGTTATCTTCGATTCCCGGTGCATTCCATAATATCAGCATCTGATAATCGTCCAGATTCAGCGTGGATACGAGAAGATTGACTTTGGTGTCATTTCTTCCGGAGTAAAAAAGAGCTGTTTCGTCTCCGAGATAGTGTTCCTCACTGATTGCTTCCCGAAAGAAATTTTCATCCAAAGAAAGGGGACACTGAAACCCTGTCGGGTAATTGAGGCAGGATTTGGTTTCGACATTTGCCAGTGTAATCGGGTGGTTGAGGATCGTACTGGCGCTGTTCAGCAGGTCGGTAATGGACTGGGATTTCTGAATGGCACGTAAAAGCTGGCTGTATACATTGATAAAAGAGGAGGTATCGTCGGAGGACATGGAGATATTCAGAATCAGAGGGTTTAGGATGTCATTCCATGAAAATCTGCTGGGAATGAAAATCAAAGGCAGCCCATATCGATTGGCAAGGGCTTTGCATTCTTCGGGAATATCCTGAATATATCGGAACATCTTGATGCCAAGGGCGGCGGCATGCCTGTTGTAGAGTTCCCGGATAATCTCCATAAGAATATCCGTATTGTTCATAAAGATATAGCCGGTTGTTAAAACAAACTCCCCGGTGCGTACATATTTGATGGAATCGGGGGCATCCAGAACACCGGCGCACAGGATTCTTGTGGAAAGCCCGTCATGTCCGGCGAGGACTTCCATATCGGAAAAAGGATACATATGCTGAATATCAAGAAAAGTACTGTAACTCATATTGATAAAGGCGTAACGCCAAACCTCCTGAAAATGTAATGATGCTTGAAACTATGATACAGCATACTTGTATCTTTGGTCAATGCTTTTTCGGACACGTTAGGATAAAATAAACGAAAATCCGACAGGCAGAAAACAACAGGGAGAAACAATACGGGACAGTTTCATGAAAGGTTCTGCGACATCAGCCTGGACGAGGACCGGAAGGGGAAAGAAGGACTGGAAATGAAAGCATTGATGAAGATGGGACGATGGCAGGATAAGGGGAATATGCGGCTTCGTGAGACGGAGCGCCCCGTGCCCGGAGCGGACGAGGTACTGATCCGGGTAAAGGCGGCGGGAATATGCGGAACGGATATGAAGATATGGCAGGGTATGACATGGAGCAACCCGCCGGTAATTCTGGGACATGAGTACTCCGGTGTGATCGAGGAGGTGGGGAGTGAGGTGAAATGCCTTATGCCCGGGGACCGGGTGGTGAGCGAGACGGCTCAGAGTGTCTGCGGCGTCTGCGAATACTGCAGGACGGGGAAGGAGTTGATGTGCGATAAACGGCTCTCCATCGGGTATGGCGTAAACGGTGCGATGGCGGAATATATCAAAGTACGGCAGGGTATCGTCCACAGGATTCCGGACACACTGAGTTTTGAGAAGGCGGCACTCTGCGAACCCTTAGCGGTGGCGCTGCACGCGCTCTTTGACCACACGAATCTGACGGCTTCGGATAAGGTGCTGATTACAGGACCGGGCGCAATAGGGCAGTTAGTCGCACAGGCGGCAAAATCCGCAGGCGCAGCGGCGTATCTTGCGGGGCTTGCAAAAGATCAGGCAAGGCTGGATGCGGCAAAAAAGGCGGGAGTGGATATGACGCTGACGGATCTGTCCGGGGAGGCGGTAAAAGAGATCACGGGAGGGAAGGGGTTCGATGTGGTGCTGGACTGCAGCGGTGCGGAACAGGCGATCCGTCAGGGGATGAGGAGCGTGAAAAAGACCGGGACATTTATTCAGGTGGGCCTGACAAAACCGGAATTGACAATAGATTACTCCCTGCTTACCGAAAAGGAAATCCGGATCGTCGGAACCTTTGGACACAGATGGCATAACTGGGAGATGGCAATCGATCTGATGGAGAGCAAAAAGGTGAATACGGATCATCTGATTACCGGAACATACCCCCTTAGTAAGTGGGAGCAGGGTTTTACGGATATGCAGGAGGGCAGAGGAATCAAGATTCTGCTCTGTCCTGAACAATGAGGAGGCGGGAGACATGAAAGCGATTATCAATTATGAAAATGGTTCCCGGAAGGTGAGCTATATGGAGGCTGATACGCCGGAGCCGGCTGCGGGACAGGTGAGGATCAAAGTGGCATACTGCGGTATCTGCGGAACGGATCTTCATATTTTTGAGGGAGACGGCGGTTATCCGACAAAACCGCCGGTCATACTGGGACATGAGGTTTCGGGCGTTGTGGAAGCTGTGGGAGAGGGGGCAGATCCCTCCTGGCTTGGGAAAAGAGTTGTCAGCGAGACCTATTATCATACCTGCGGGCGCTGTATGTACTGCAGGAGCGGACACGGAAACCTGTGCCCGGAGAAAAAATCGATCGGCAGCGCAGTAAACGGCGGGATGGCGGAATATGTGATTGTTCCGGAAAAAAATCTGCATCCGATCCCGGAAGGCATCAGCTTAAGGGAGGCGGCAATGACGGAGCCTCTTGCCTGCTGTGTGCAGGGGGTTCTGGAATTTGGAAATATCTGTCCGGGTGACCGGGTGCTGATTACCGGTCCCGGTGCTATCGGGCTGATGTGCCTGCAGGTTGCGGTGAGTGCCGGAGCGGTGGTGATCGTTGCGGGAACCGCCGTGGATAAAGAAAGGCTGGAACTGGCAAAAGAGTTGGGGGCGGCAGAGACCGTTTACTCTGACCGGCCTGATGCCGGGGAGAAGATCGCGGCATTTTGCGCACCTTTCGGGGCGGATATCGTTTTTGATTGTTCCGGTGCGGGGGCGGCGATAAACATGGGGCTTCATGTGATCAGAAAAGGCGGGCGTTATGTGCAGGTGGGACTGACGGGAAAGCCTGTGGAACTGGATATGAACCTTATCACATTAAAGGAACTTTCCGTCATGGGAACCTATGCTCAGAAACCGCAGTGGTGGGTGAAAGCACTGGACCTGGTGGAAAGGGGAGAGGTAAAGCTGGAGCCGTTGATCAGTGATGTTTATCCGCTGGAAGAATGGAAAAAAGCATTTGACGGGTATCGGCATAAAACAGGTTTTAAATATTTACTGGAAGCCGCCGGAGAAGATGTATGAGGGGTGATTTCGGCAGGGGTATAGAAATATTTAAAATACAAAAACTACTATATTTAAAGGAGGAAAAAGAAATATGTGTAAAGAAAAAGTGAAGCGTCTGTTAAGTCTTGTACTTGCGGCAGTGATGACAGTGAGTATGACAGCCGGCTGCGGAAACAGTGGTTCCGCTACGGAGGATTCTTCTGCGAATGGCACGGAGGAAACAAATGTACGGGCGGAAGATCCTGCTGCATCCGGCGATGTGGTAAAGATCGGCAGTTTATGGCCTCTGACCGGAGGTTCGGCGACGATCGGACAGCAGCATGCGGACGGGGCTGAGGCGGCTGTCAGGGAGATCAATGAAAACGGCGGTATCAAATCCATGGGCGGTGCGCAGATCCGGCTTGTTGTGGCGGATACGGAAACGGCGGCCGACAAAGCTTCCGTAGCCTGTGAACGCCTGATCACAGATGATAAAGTGAGCATGATCATCGGGGCGTATAACAGTACCTGCTGTATTTCTTCTTCCGAGGTTGCCCAGAAATATTCCATTCCCTATATTTCTCAGGGGGGTGTGGCGACAGCGGTTACGGACAGAGGCTACGATTATGTGTACCGTATCAATAATACCGCAACCTATGATGTGCTTGAGATGATCACGGCACTTGATACGATCTGTGAGGAAAATAATCTGGACACGCTGACCTACGCCCTTGTATATGAAAATTCCGACTGGGGCGCTGACAATGCCCGTATATGGAAAGAAGCGGCGGATGAGAGAGGATGGACCTGTGTGTTGGATGAACCGGTTACCAACGGCCAGGCGGATATGACATCTCAGGTACTTAAGGTGAAAGATTCCGGGGCGGATGTTCTCAACGTTTCTTTCTATACGGATGATTCCATCGTATTCTCAAACGCGCTCTATGCCAACCAGGTGGATATTCCCTGGGGCGTATGGTCCGTGGGCGGCGGCTGGCAGGATGCGGCTTTCTTTGAAGCCCTCGACCAGGATGTCTACAATTATCATTTTGTACAGGAAGACTGGGATATGTGCGGCGTCCAGAACCATGAGTGGATTCAGGAGATTGCGGCAGAATGCAAAGACACATATGGGTATGAGATGACGTCCTTCTTCGCCCAGGGCTGGACGGCGGCATATGTGGCATACTATGCGCTGGAGGCTGCGGGCACTACGGATTCCGAGCCGCTCCGGGATGCCATCAAGGGGATTGAGCTGCATAATGACGGCACTGACAGGGCGCTTCTGAGCGGCTATTCGGCAATCGTATTTGATGAGAAAAACCAGAATACGTTTGACGGCGGCGCTACCGGCGGTACCATCGTACAGTATCAGGATGGAGTTGCGGTTCCGTTATATCCCGCTGAACACAGTGTGGAAGGAAATACACCTGTTCTGCCCATACCTTCTTTCGGTGAGAGGTAATAAGCGGCGTGCGCTGCTGACTACGGGGTTAGCCGCAACATAAAAAAGCAGGCGGCAGGGGGAGATAAGTCCCTCCTCCCGATGCCGCCCGCAGGGAAAGGAAAGTAGGATGAATAATATATTTATAGCGGTTTTACACGGATTAATCCTTGGCGGAGCATACAGTTTGATAGCCGTCGGACTGAGCGTTATCTTCGGCGTTGTGCGCATCATCAATTTTTCTCACGGCGCCATGCTGATGGCTTCCGCCTTTGCGTACTATGAACTGTTTACACGTTTCCATGTCGATCCGTTTTTTGCGATGTTTGTGATCGCTCCGGCATTTTTTATCATTGGCTTTCTTTTGCAGAAGGTGGTGATCCGCCCGCTGCTGATCCGTGAGAGCGCCAGTGTGCTGGAACCTACCAGCGTTATGCTCTTTACGATCGGGCTGGATTATGCGATCTGCAACCTTTACTTAATGATATATACTTCAAGATATAAAACGCTGAATACATGGTCCTATAAGAATTATTTCAGGGCTTTTGACAACAGCTTTGTGACACAGTATTCGAGGCTGATTGCTTTTATCCTGTGTTTCGTGGTGGCATTCGGGCTCTGGTTTATCATCAACAGGACGGAACTGGGAAAGAAAATTCGTGCCGTCTCCCAGAACCGTGATGCAGCGGCACTCTGCGGTGTGGATGTGCACACAACTTACGGTATCGCCTTTGGGCTGGGAACGGCGGCTCTGGCAATTGCAGGCGCGGCAATGTCCTCCTTTTATCTGGTATCGCCGTCCGTAGGAAACATATTTGGCACAAAATCGTTTATGATCGTCGTGCTGGGCGGGCTCGGAAGCATCCCCGGCGCAATTGTCGGAGGCATGATCTTCGGGCTGATTGAGCAGGTGGCCGCGCAGTTTATTCCGTCCACAATGGCGTCCATGCTGTCGTTTGCGGTATTTCTGGTAGTGCTGATCCTGAAACCGGAAGGGCTTTTGGGGCGAAGGAAAAGAAAGTGAGGATTGCAGATAATGACTTATAAAGGAAATTCGATTTTTAAAGGAAAATTTTTCGTCTGGCTGACATTGATCATGCTTGCAGTCGTACCGCTTTTTTCCGGGCTTTACTGGCAGGGTATTCTGGTGCTGGTCTGTTATTACGCCTATGCGGCTATCGCGTGGAATTTCATATGCGGCTATGCGGGGACCATGTCCCTTGGCCATTCGGTCTATATGGGGATCGGCGGATATATTTCCACGATCATACTGGAGACAAAGGGTGTCTCACCCTGGATCGGCATGCTTGCAGGCGCAGCCATTGCCATGGTATTGGGTGTGGTGATCAGCTATCCCACCTTCCGGCTGAAAGGACCGTATTTTACGCTTTCTTCCATCGCCATCGTGGAACTTCTGGGAACCTTTATTTCCAACACGGAGAGTCTTGGCCCTATTCCCATCAAAGGCGGCTCCGGCTGGTCTTTGTCCCAGACGGGCAACCAGGCGGCAATGTTTGAATTTTCCGGCAAGCTGCCTTACTTTTACATTGCCTTTGGGCTGATGGTGATCGGACTTTTTGCAACATACCGAATGTCCGAAAGTAAGCTCGGATATTATCTGGTGGCAATCAGAAGCGATGATGATGCGGCAAAAAGCCTCGGGATCAATGTGACAAAGTATAAACTGATCGCCATGGCAATCAGCTGTTTTATGATCTCCATTGCAGGTACCTTTTATGCCCAGTATTTCCGCTATATCGGGCCGGACCGTATTTTCAGCTATGATCTTTCCGTGCAGGTGGCGCTGATCGCGCTGATCGGAGGACAGGGAACCGTTATGGGACCTATCATAGGCGCCGTTATACTGGTGCCTTTGTCCGAAATGCTGTCCGCTAAGTTTGCGGGGCAGATGTCGGGGTTGAATCTGTTTCTCTACGGCGTTGTCATGATGCTGGTAGTATATTTCATGCCGCACGGTTTCGGCGAGCATGTAGTGTCCATACTGCAGAAGGCGGAAGAAAAAATATTCGGCAGAAAAAAAGCCGGGGAGTCAAACGGAAAGGAGAAGTAGGCGTGGCAGTTATTGTAAAAATGGAACATGTTACGAAGCAGTTCGGCGGCCTGACGGCGGTGAATGATTTTTGCGGCGAAATAGAGGAAGGCTCCATTGTGGGGCTGATCGGTCCCAACGGCGCAGGCAAGACGACACTGTTTAATATGATAGCAAACTATTATCATCCCACCAGCGGCAGAATTTATTTTAAAGATAAGGATATCACCGCCGCAAAGACGGAGGATATGGCAAAAATGGGGCTGGCAAGGACATTCCAGGTGACAAAGCCCTTTGGCGATATGTCCGTTTTGCAGAATATTATGGTGGGAGGATTCCTGCATATCAATAAAGCGGCCAAAGTGGAGGAGAAGGCGCGGAGAACGGCGGCGCTTGTGGGGATGGACTGTGATCTGGACATGAAAGCGGCAAGTACCACGACGGTAGATAAAAAGAAGCTGGAAATTGCCAGGGCGCTTGCGGTGGAACCGAAGCTGATTTTGCTGGACGAGGTGATGGCGGGCTGCAATCCCCAGGAAAAACTGGAACTGGTGGAAACCTGCCGCAAGGTCCGGGATGCGGGCGTGACGATTATTATCATCGAACACGATATCAAAACGATCATGTCGCTGTGCGATAAGATCTATATCCTCCACCGCGGAGAAAAACTGGTGGAAGGGACACCGGAGGAAGTGGCGAACGACAAACGCGCGGTCAGCGCATATCTTGGGGAGGATTTTGACAATGCTGAAAATTAACGAATTGCGAACCGGATATAACGGCGGCGAGATCGTCCACGGTATTTCCATGGAGGTGCCGGATAGAAAGATCGTGGCTATCGTAGGGGGCAACGGTGCGGGGAAAAGTACGCTGATTAAGGCGATCACCGGCCTGATACAGACGGCGGGCGGTACAGTGGAGTTTGACGGAGAAAAGCTGACCGGGCTTGCGCCGGATAAGATTATGCAGAAAGGCGTCTGCCTGGTGCCGGAGGGGCGGCAGTTGTTTCCGAATATGACCGTCGAGGAAAATATGGATATCGGTTCTTGTACAAAGGAGGCAAAGAAACACAGAAAAGAGAGTATGGAGGAGATGTTTGAGATTTTTCCGCGTCTTAAGGAAAGAAGGAGACAGCTTACCGGAACGCTCTCCGGCGGTGAACAGCAGATGGTAGCGACAGCCCGGGCGCTGATGGGAAGGCCGAAGCTTCTGATCATGGATGAACCCTCCTGGGGGCTTGCGCCGATTCTGGTAAATGAAATGTTTCAGACCATTGAGATGGTCAGGGACAGGGGAACGGCAGTTCTCATTGTGGAACAGAATGTGGGAAAGACGCTGGCTGCCTCCGACTGGGGTTATGTGATCGAAAACGGCGCCGTCGTGATGCAGGATGTGGGGAAGAAACTTTTGCAGGATGAAGGGCTGAAAAAGGCATACCTGGGAATATAAACAGGCGGCAGGGGCGGTTTTGAATGGGGATATGCAGTTGGAAAGAATGGAGGATGATGATGTATCAGTTTTCAGCAGAGAGCGTAAAAGGCAGGGTGATCAACGAAGGTACTGTCCATGAGCGGCGGATCAAACTTTTTGCCTCCCCCGCCTCGAAGGTAAAAAGAGATGCCTACGGCTGCGGGATGGCACTGATCGATCCGGGGAAAATACATGAGGAGCATGCGCACCCGGACAGCGAGGAGTTGATTTTTGTGGTGCAGGGCACCGGGATCGGAACGGTGGGTGGTGAGGAACTTAGGATAAAGCCGGGGGATTTGATTGCCATAGAGAAGGGGGAGCCTCATACGTTTACCAATACCGGAAAGGAGCAGCTTTGGCTGTACTGGGTATATTCGCCCCCCGGGCCGGAAAAACGGTTTTTGGAACAGGAGTGATATAAAAGCAGTGAAGCAGGAGGGATTAAAAATGCAAAACGTTGAAAAGATAAAAGAGATGAAGATCTTTTCCAGGCGGGTTCAGATGGAAGTGGTGAAGATGATCGCGGGGCTGGGGATCGGGCATCTGGGAGGCTCGCTGTCCGTTACGGATCTGCTTGCGGTACTTTACTGCGGCCGGATGAAATATGATCCGAAGAATCCGCAGTGGGAAGAGAGGGACCGGTTTATTTTGTCCAAAGGTCATGCCGGCCCGGCACTGTATGCCACGCTGGCACTGAAGGGATTTATGCCGGTGGAGGAGCTTGCCACGTTAAACAGACCGCATACGAAACTGCCGAGCCATGTTGACAGGACAAAGACGCCGGGTGTTGATATGACCTGCGGCTCTCTCGGGCAGGGGGCGTCTGCGGCGGCGGGCATCGCCCTTGGCTTGCGGATGAACGGCAAAAGCAATTATGTGTATGCCGCTTTCGGAGACGGGGAGATCAATGAAGGCCAGGTATGGGAGATGGCGCTTTTTGCAGGGCACAGAAAGCTCTCGAACCTGATCGGTTTTGTGGATTACAACAAACTGCAGTTGGACGGTCCTACGGATGAGATCTGTAAACTGGGGGATATCGCGAGGAAATTCGAGGAATTCGGCTGGTATGCCCAGAACGTGGACGGCCATGATGTGGCGGCGATCGATGAAGCCATCGGGAGGGCGAAAGGGCAGGATGAGAGGCCTTCCATGATCGTGCTGCATACGGTGAAGGGCAATGGCTGGAGCAGATCTGCCAATCAGGTCGGCAGCCACAGCAGAGGACTGAATGAGGAAGAACTGGCGGAAGCCCTTGGGGAGATGCAGGCGGCAATCGATTCATATGAAAGCGGGGAAGGAGTTTAATATGTATAAATTAGTAGAAAAACCATATGATGATCCGGCGGAAATGCGGAAAGTGTTCTGTGATACGCTGATGGAGCTGGCAGAAAACAACAGGGAGATCATTGTACTGGACGCGGACCTGATGGGAGCCATGGGGACAAAGCCTTTCGGCAAAAAGTTTCCGGAACAGACGGTTGACTGCGGCATTCAGGAGGCGAATATGGTCGGGGTTGCGGCAGGGCTATCCACGGTCGGGAAGATTCCGTTTGTACATACATTCGCGCCTTTTATCACCCGCCGCGCCTGTGACCAGGTTTTTGTGTCCGGGGCTTACGCGAAACTGAACATCAAACTGGTGGGTTCCGATCCCGGCATTACGGCGGCATTAAACGGCGGTACGCATATGCCCTTTGAGGATATGGGCATTATGAGAGGGATTCCTGAGATGACTGTTTTAGAACCAACGGATACGGTGATGCTGGCAGATATAATCCGTCAGATATCAGCCGTGTACGGCATGCATTATATGAGGCTGGTACGGAAACAGTCCGTAAGGATCTATGAGGAGGGCTCCGCCTTTGAGATAGGCAGGGCGGTAACGCTCAGGGAAGGGAAGGATGTGACGATTATCGCTTCCGGTTATTGCGTGGCTGAGGCGCTGAAGGCGGCAGAAGAACTGAGTACGAAGGGGATCGGCGCGAGGGTGCTGGATATGTTTACCTGGAAACCTGTTGACGCGGAGGCGATCATACGGGCGGCGCGGGAGACGGGCGCCATTGTCACGGCGGAAAATCATAATGTCATAAACGGACTTGGCAGCGCAGTCGCGGAGGTTTTAGTGAAAAACAGCCCGGTTCCGGTGGAGATGGTCGGTGTACAGGATCAGTTTGGTGAAGTGGGACCGGTCGGCTATCTTGCGGAGCGGTTTGAACTGAGGGCGGAAGATATTGTGGCAGCCGTACAAAGGGTGCTGATGCGCAAGTAAAAAAGAACAGATGTTATTAAATGAAAGAGTCTGAGAAAAAACAGGCGGATGGGAAGAGAAATGAAAGCATTGGTTATTGAGCATCCGGATAAGATGCATATTGTTGAAAGAGAAATACCGACGATCAGGGAAGGCGAAGCGCTGATCAGGGTACGGTATATCGGGATATGCGGAACGGATATACACGTTCTGCACGGGCATCATCCCACAGCCACATTTCCCAGAATCCCCGGGCATGAGTTCGTCGGGGAGCTGGTGGATATAAAAGGGGACGGCAGCGAGCGGTTTAAAAGAGGCGATCAGGTGGCGGCACAGGAACTTATCACCTGCGGTGTTTGCGACGCCTGCGCGAAAGGAGAGGACAATGCCTGCACCGGCCTGCGGATTATAGGCGTCCATGCGGACGGCGGATTTGCGGAATATGTAAAGGTTAAGACGAGGAAACTGTTTCGGATACCTGAGGGTGTTGACTTAAAGCGGGCAGCGCTGATTGAGCCTTTGGCGGTGGCGGTGCATGATGTCCGTATGAGCGGCATGCAGGTAGGAGAAAATGTTCTGGTGATCGGAGGCGGTCCTATCGGGCTGTTAATCGGTCTGGTGGCGCAAAGAGGCGGCGCGGGAAAGGTAGTGGTTTCCGAAGTGGTTCAGAGCAGGAGGAAGCTGGCGGAGGAGTTCGGGTTCCTTGCGCTCAATCCGCTGGAGAAGGATTTTGAGGAAAAGCTTCTTTCGGTAAACGGCGGAAAGCCGTATGATGTGGGATTTGAGGCGGCAGGTGTTCCGGGAGCCATTACGACGCTTGTGGATTACATAAAAAACACGGGAACGATCGTACAGATCGCCATGACAAAGGGCCCCTATCCGGTGGATACGGGAAAGATATTCGCCAAGGAACTGAAGATTCAGGGCGTGCGTATCCATAATCAGTATAATTTCGGCGGCGCCGTGAATATGGTAGTGGACGGCGGGCTCGATGATCGTCTGGACAAGCTGATCAGCAGGGTGTTTGACTTTGAGAAAGTGACGGAAGCGTTTGAGTATGCGGAAAAGTGTAAGGATGCGTTTAAGGTACTTGTGAAAGTAGGAAATTAAGCAAAGATGGAGATTTGTGCAGCAAAACAGCACGGAAATGAGGAGAAATATGAATTTACTGGCACATGAAAAAACAATGTTTAAAAAGCAGATGCCGGGCAGAACGGTGACCTGGGTACAGACACCGGAAACCACGGGAGGACAGTACACTTCCGTCTGTGTGACGGAATATGAGCCGGGGGCAAGGGCAAAACCGGCCCACGCCCATGATAATGGGGAAGAAACGATCTATGTTGTTTCGGGAGAAGGGAAAGCGAAAGTCGGAGACGGGGTATATGATTTAAAACAGGGTTCCGTACTGCTGTTTCCCCAGGGGATTCCCCATATGGTCTGGAATACGGGAAGCGGGACGCTGAAACTGGCATGTTTTTATGCGCCTCAGCTATCAGCCATTGAATATACGTTTTATGAAGATTTTGACTTTGATGAATTTAAGGGACAGGAGGATGGGTAAAGATGAAACAGATGATGATCAGACCGGAGATTCAGTCATATGGTACTTTTCAGGCATTTGCAGAAGAGTATGCGTTGGATGAGAACGACGTTATTTTGACAAATGAATATATTTATCATCCGATTATGGCGAAAGAGCATCTGAAGTGCCATGTGATCTATCAGGAAAAATACGGGGCAGGAGAGCCTACGGACAGTATGGCGGAGGCGATCTTACGGGAAGTGAAAAAGTATCGGGCGAGAAGGATTATCGCTGTGGGAGGCGGTACGATCATTGATATTGCTAAGGTACTTGTCCCGGAAGGCGCGGAAGGCATAGATGAGATGTATGATAAGATGGCTTCCCTGAAAAAGGGAAAGCAGCTTATTATCCTGCCGACGACCTGCGGTACGGGAAGTGAAGTGACAAACATTGCAGTCTTGAACAGGACAAAGCTGGGAACAAAGCAAGGGATGGTGTCACCGGCGATGTTCGCGGACCGGGCGGTGCTGATTCCGGAATTTCTTAAAGGGCTCTCCTATAAAGTGTTTGCGACCAGCTCTATCGATGCGCTGGTCCATGCCGTGGAATCTTATCTGAATCCCGCAGCCACCGTATTTTCCATGATGTATTCCGTCAGGGCGATCGAGATGATTCTGGCGGGGTACTGCAGGATCGCGAAGGAGGGGCAGGAGGCATGGAAAAAGGATGCGGAGGCTTATCTGACGGCGAGCTGTATGGCGGGCATCGCCTTTTCCAATAACGGCTGCGGCACCGTTCACGCGATGGCTTATGCCATTGGCGGAAAATACCATGTGCCCCACGGAGAGAGCAATTATCAGTATTTTGTTCCGGTTTTAAGGCTGTATGAGGAGAAGGCGCCGGGAGGCAGGCTGGAGGAACTGAAGGTTCTTTTGAAAAGGTGTATGGCAGCAGGCGGGTTTGCCGCCGAAGAGGATGACAAAAGCGCTGTTGTCCTGCTGGGGGAACTGTTAAATCAGGTGCTTCCCGCAAAGAAAATGCGTGAGTACGGTGTAGTGCAGGAGGATATTGCTCCTTTTGCGCAAAGTACGGTGGACTATCAGCAGAGACTGCTGAAAAACAGTTATATTCCCCTTGGGAAAGAGGAGATTCAGGCTGTTTATCAGAGCTGCCTTTGAGTGCGGACAGCAGGGCGGCGGAATTTGGGAAGATAAAATACGGCAAAACAGAGTATAACGGATCAGTTGAATAAGGAGGCTAAGGCTATGGCAATGATGACAGGTGAGCAGTATGTTGAGAGCATGCGGGCGATGAAATTGAAGGTGTATATGTTTGGTAAAAAAATTGAAAATCCCGTGGACGATCCGATCCTTCGCCCATCTTTAAATTCGGTGAAGGCAACCTATGATCTGGCACAGAATCCGGAGTATGAGGATCTGATGACGGCAACCTCTATTTTTACGGGGGAAAAGATCAATCGTTTTTTACATATTCATCAGAGCACGGAGGATCTGATGAATAAAGTGAAAATGCAGCGCCTCTGCGGGCAGCAGACGGCGGCATGTTTCCAGAGATGCGTGGGCATGGACGCGTTTAACGCCGTTTACAGCACAACGTATGAGGTAGATAAGAAATACGGAACTTCCTACTTTGAGAATTTTAAAAAGTTTGCCACATACTGTCAGGAGAAGGATTTTACGGTGGACGGCGCCATGACGGATCCCAAGGGAGACAGGGGGCTTGCGCCCCACGCCCAGGCAGATCCCGATATGTATCTCCATGTGGTGGAGAGAAGAAAGGACGGTATCGTTGTCCGGGGGGCAAAGGCACACCAGACAGGCATTATCAACTCCCAGGAGGTCCTTGTTATGCCCACCGTTTCCATGGGACCGGAGGATAAGGATTATGCGGTTGCGTTCGCGGTTCCGACGGATGCGGAAGGGATCAGCATGATTATCGGAAGACAGTCCTGCGATACGAGGAAACTGGAAGGGACCGAACTGGATGTGGGAAACAGCGAGTTTGGCGGTGTGGAGGCTCTTGTGATTTTTGACGATGTGTTTGTGCCCAATGACAGGATCTTTTTAAATGGCGAGGATGAGTTTGCGGGGATGCTGGTGGAGCGTTTTGCGGGATATCACAGACAGAGCTATGGCGGCTGCAAAGTGGGTGTGGGCGATGTTCTGATCGGCGCTTCGGCTTTGGCGGCGGAGTATAATGGCGTTGCGAAGGCGTCCCATATCAAGGACAAGCTGATTGAGATGATGCATCTGAATGAAACATTATACTGCTGCGGTATTGCCTGCTCCGCGGAGGGGAATAAAACACAGTCCGGTAATTATATGATAGGTCTGCTGCTTGCGAATGTATGTAAACAGAATGTCACAAGGTTCCCTTATGAGATCGCGAGGCTGGCGGAAGATATTGCCGGCGGTATTATGGTAACGGCTCCTTCCGAGGCGGACCTGAGAGGAGAAGAGACCGGTAAGTGGGTGCGGAAATATCTTGCCGGTGCATCCGATGTACCTGTTGAAAACAGGATACGCATCCTCCGTCTGATTGAAAACCTTTGTCTTGGCACGGCGGCGGTAGGGTACCGCACGGAGTCCATGCACGGGGCGGGGAGTCCCCAGGCGCAAAGAATCATGATCTCCCGGCAGGGGAATCTGCCGTTTAAGAAGGAGATGGCGAAGAAAATTGCGAAGATCAGGGAGTGACCGGCGGCAGGTGCTGACGAAATGACATAGGAGGTCAGGTTTGTATGGAATGGGAAAAAATTTATCAAGATCGGAGCATGAGCGCCAGGGAAGCGATCAGGCTGATTCAAAATGGAGACCGGGTTGTGATCGGACATGCGGCGGGTGTGCCGCTGGCGATTACGGATGTGATGGCGGAGCATAAAGAAGATTACAGGGATGTGGAGATTATGCAGATGGTTTCAATGGGGAATGCGAAATTTGCCGAACCCGGAACGGAGGGACATTTCCACTTAAATTCCATGTTTCTCGGCGCCCATTCAAGGCAGGCGGTAAAAGAAGGGCGGGGTGACTTTACACCCTGCTGCTTCTCGGAAATTCCGGGGCTGTTTCGGGATTATCTTCCGGTGGATGTTGCGATTATCATCGTGACGCCGCCGGATAAAGACGGCTATTGCAGCTGCGGTATTTCCGTGGACTATACACTGCCCGCGGCCAGATGCGCAAAGAGGGTTATCGCGCAGGTAAATCCCAGGATGCCGCGGACGCATGGCGATACGTTTCTCCATGTGTCGGAGATCGACGCTTTTGTGGAAATAGAAGAACCCATTTTGGAACTTGCTATCCCGAAGATCGGGGAAGTGGAAAGGGCTATCGGTGAGAACTGTGCAAAACTGGTCCATGACGGCGATACGCTGCAGCTCGGCATCGGGGGCATTCCGGATGCGGTGCTCCTGTTTCTGAAAGGGAAGAAAGATCTGGGCATTCATTCGGAAATGATTTCTGACGGTGTTGTGGAGCTGATCGAGGCAGGTGTCATTACCAATAAAAGAAAGACGCTACACCCCGGCAAAACGGTAGTAACTTTCCTGATGGGAACAAAGAGGCTCTATGATTACGCGGATGATAATCCTTCCATATATATGTGCGGTGTTGATTATGTGAATGATCCTTTTGTCATAGCCGGGAACGATAATCTTATTTCCATCAATTCCTGTATTCAGGTGGATCTTCAGGGGCAGGTGGCCGCCGAGAGTGCAGGGCTCTCTCAGATCTCGGGCATAGGCGGACAGACGGACTTTGTCAGAGGCGCAAGGCGCAGCAAAGGAGGGAAATCCATTATGGCGATCGCTTCCACGGCAAAAAAGGGAACGGTTTCCAAAATTGTTCCTTTTCTGGATGAAGGGGCGGCGGTCAGCACATCGAGGACGGACGTGGATTATGTCGTGACGGAATTCGGTATCGCCGCGCTGCGCGGGAAATCGCTGAAACAGCGCGCGGCCGCGCTGATCAGAATTGCTCATCCTGATTTTCGTAAAGGGCTGCGGGAGGAATATGAAAAAAGGTTTCACTGCAAATTTGAGGGATGAACGCCGGTCCGTTTTTTGAGAAAAAGGACGGGGGAAATACCGGAAGCAAAAGAAAGGGATATCATGATGGAAGAAAAGGAAAAGGTGGTTGAACGGATTCTGGCGGAGCATGTGGAGCCTTATCTTGCCGGACATGGCGGCAGCCTTTCTCTTACGGAGATCCGGGATCATATTGCCTATGTAAAGTTTACGGGGCACTGCAGCGGATGTCCTTCGGCGAAGTATACGTTGGAGACGGTTGTAAAAGAGGAAGTGCTGAAGTATACTGACGTGGTAGAGGATGTTAAGCTGGTGGAAGAAGTGGGCGATGAACTGTATGAATTTGCGAAAGCGTTGCTGAGGCGGGAAATATCGGTCTGATATGATTTATTTCACAGGAAAAATTTTCTGCCGGACACTGAAGCGGCAAAGGCGCAGCAGGTTTAGTAGGAGGAAAGGGACTATGAAGGTCGGCTTGAAATTTTGTGGCGGGTGCAACCCTTATTATGACAGAGGAAGGGCGGTGCGGAACTTAAAGGAGAGGTTTCCCCGGTATTTCTTTGAAGCGGTGCAAAAGGAAGGCTGCTATGACGTAGTATTGCTGATCTGCGGTTGTACAAGGGGCTGCGTGGAGCATTACCGGGAGGCTGAAGCCGACAGATATATTGTTCTGAAAGACAGGAAAGAATTTGCAGCGCTTTCGTTTTAAGGGGAAGGCTGAGGTTTTTTCTTCATATACCGGATGCATGTTAAGAAAATTATAAAATGTTAGTTTTTGTTTATAAGAATGGATAAATTCCATCTGAAATTGCCGGTCCCGCTCCATGTGGCGGGACCGGCATATTTTAAGCAGAGCGGTGTTTATTGGAAAGTTAAAAACAGACATGTATTGAAATGGAATGCATGTAGATGTGTAAAAATATAATTTTTACAAAAAAATAAACCTATAAATGAGGAAAATATGAATTAATGTGTTGATTTATACGAAAAATAGAATATAATATACATGAGAATAAGATTCGGATTATGAATGAAAGACCTGTAAGTAAGGAGATTATTATGCTGATTCAATTTAATTTTAAAAATTTTAAATCCTTTCGTGAAGAAGTATCCCTGGACTTGACTGCAACAAAAATAACAGAACATGAAGATCATGTGGCAGAAACAGCAAATGATAAACTTTTAAAGGTTGCAGCCATTTACGGTGCCAACGCAAGCGGGAAGTCCAATGTGTACGATGCATTTGAATATATGACGTATTATGTGGAGGAATCCTTTAAATTTGGTGATGAAGAGGAACGGCGCAGGAAAATGGGAGATGCGTATCTGAAGGTGACACCCTTTCTTTTTGATGAAAAGAGCCGTGACGAAGAGACCATCTTTGAGGTATTCTATGTTGACAATTCGGAGGATACGGGAAAGACATACCAATATGGATTTTCCCTGAAAGATGATGAAGTAGTAGAGGAATGGCTTTATTCCAAGGCAAAAACGGCACGGAACAGGTATCGGACGATTCTTTACCGTAAAAAAGGGGAAGAGTTGGAGATGAATGGTTTTTCCAAAAATCATGTGGAGAATATCAAGGCATCCCTGAACAAAGAGTCCCTTATAGTATCTTTAGGGGCAAAGCTGCGGATTGCCAAATTGAAAAAAGTGAGAGACTGGTTTTTAAGCAATGAAATTGTAAATTTCGGTGATCCTGCGGAAAACTTTTTCCTTTCTAGGGTTTTGCCGGAGGGATTTGTGGACAAAAAAGAGGTGCGGAATAATGTGGTGGAATATTTTGCATCTTTTGACGAGGCGATACAGGACTTTCATATAAAAGAACTTCCACAGGAAGATGAAAAAAGCAATGGTAAAAGCTACAAGATTGACGCCCTGCATAAGATGGGAGACAGTGGGAAAATGGCTTCTATTCCATTGAAACAGGAATCAAACGGGACGTTAAAGATGTTTGCTTTATATCCGTCTCTAAAGGAGGTGCTGGATCGGGGTTCTATCCTGTTTATTGACGAACTGAATGCCAGACTGCATCCATTGTTGGTAAGAAATATTATATTGACATTTCTTTCTCCGGAAATCAATACTCAGAACGCACAACTTTTGTTTACAACCCATGACATCTGGCAGTTTTCCAATGAGTTGCTGCGGCGGGATGAAATCTGGATGGTTAATAAAAACAGAGATGGGGTTTCGGAGCTGTATTCTCTTGTTGAGTTTAAGGACGAGGATGGAAACAAAGTGCGGCGCGATGAGGCGCTTGCAAAGAATTATCTTACGGGGAATTATGGAGCAATCCCGGCGTTAAAGCCTATGAAGATGTTGAAGGGGAGGACAATGGATGGCAAATAGGGGGAAAGTGATCGGAAAAAAAGCCGCCTCTGAGGGGAAACCCAGCGACAGGAGAGCCGGAAAAAGGCGGGACAGAAATAAATGTGTGGGTGCCAGGGTTCCTGAACTGGGATATTATCTGATTGTTACGGATACGGATGAAACGGAGAAAAATTATTTTGAGGGATTGCGGGACAGTATTCCGGCAGAGTTGAAAGATCGGCTTGTGATAAAGGTAGAGAAGGCCAGGACTGTGGAACTTGTGAGGAAGGCTCTGGAAATGACAGGGCAGGAATCACAGTATCGGATTCCATGGATTGTTTTTGACAGAGATCAGGTGAAAGACTTTGATGAAATTATCCGGGCGGCAGAGAAAAACGGTGTGGGTGCAGGATGGTCCAATCCTTGTTTTGAGATTTGGATGCATGCGTATTTGGGGGAGATACCGGTGATTATGGAATCTTATACCTGTTGTGACAGGTTTGCGGAGAAGTTCGAGAAGGTAACAGGGCAGAAGTATTTCAAGAATGACAGAGATATTTATCGGAAATTGGTGCAATGTGGAGATGAAAAAAAGGCGATTCAGATGGCGGAGAGATGTTATAAAAGATGTGTGGAAGATGGGAAGCGGAAACCGTCGGAGATGTGGCCGGCTTGCAGGGTACATAGATTGGTGGAAGAAATATTAAAAAAATGTAATGTGCTATTCTGAAAAGTTAGAAAGCTGTAAAATCCGACTGCAAAAGAAAATAATTAAAATGTAATTAAAAAATTTTCCCTTGACATATTATTATTTTGATATTATCATAATGATATTAAGAAAAAACAGAGAAAAAAGGGAGGGAAAAACATGGGTATCACATACAAAAAATTCGATCCTACGGAATATGTTATGAAGGTGAAAAAGGGGAAGGTTGTTCAACAGGGGCTGGGGCTGTCTTTTTTCTATCATACGATGACCGAGAGCATGATGGTTATTCCGACTACGGCGTTTGATACAAGTTTTGCGTTCAACGATATTATGACATCGGATTTCCAGTGCGTCAGCGTGCAGGGAGATATCTCCTACATTATCACGGATTATGAGAAGGCGGCTCAGATGGTGGATTTTTCCTACAGGGATAAAAAGGAATACGCCGTTGTCCTGAAAGAGGCAAAACAGAAGATGGCAAAGCGTATTATCAATCTGGCAAAGGTCCATGTGGCAAAGCTGGTCAGCGGTAAAAGTGTGCGGGAAGCGATTATCTGTGCGGATGAGTTGGCGGAAGCGCTGAAAACGGGTATGAAAAATGACAAAACGATTCAGACCTTTGGGCTTGAGATGATTTCGGTGTCCATTCTCAGCGTTCTGGCGCAGGCGGATACCAGGAAGGCTCTGGAAGCCGCCACCAGGGAGGAAATTTTAAAACAACAGGACGATGCGATCTACAAGCGCAGAAATGCGGCCATCGAACAGGAACGTATCGTCAGAGAAAATGAGCTGAACACGGAGATTAAGGTTGCGGAGAAAACGAAGGAAAAACGGGAGAAAGAGATGGAGATGAAACGCCTTGTGCAGGAGAGGCAGGCGGAGCTGGATGCCAGAAAGCTGGCGGATGATATCCGGCTGGAAGAAGAGAACTGCAAGCTGGTGGATTTGCAGACGGAGAATGAAAAGAAGAAATCGGACGCGAAAGCTTATGATTCGGAGGCGATCTTAAGGACCTTTACCAGCGTGGATAAAGAGGTGGTGAAAGCCCTTGTGACAAGCGGAATGGACAGCAGGGCGCTGATCGCCAGAGCGTTTGTGGAGATCGGGGATAAGGCGGATAAGATCGGCGTGCTGAACGTGTCGCCGGATCTGCTGGAATCGCTGGCGAATGCATAAGCCGGAATCGCAGACAAATGTATGAGATAAAATTGCAGGCAAATATATAAGATGGAACCTGACAGAAAGTGTGCGGGCGGCAGAGCGGTCCGCAGAAGCAAAAAAGATATGAATAAGAGGAGCATGGCGACATGGACAGAGGTATGAACAAGGTAGTTCTTGTCACAAGAGAGACAAGGCTGCAGGAACTGATCCGAAAATATAATACGATGGAGCAGGCGCGGTTTTATATGGAACATCTGGGAGCGGATTTTTCCGACTATCTGCGGGAAGATAAGAACTATCGGGAAGCGGTGGAAAAGGCGGCGGCAGCAGCGGAAAAATATGCCAGAGTACAGCGCATCAGCCGGGATTTTCTGCCCAATATGCTGTTTGGCGAAAAGGATATCGTTGTTGCCATCGGACAGGACGGACTTGTGGCAAATGTGATGAAATATTTAAACGGACAGCCGCTGATCGGTATCAATCCCGATCCCGCCAGGTGGGACGGCATATTGCTCCCTTTTGAGGCGGGGCAGGCGGAGGAGACGCTTGTGAAAACCCTTGCGGGCAATTATACGGCAAAAGAGATTACGATGGCACAGGCAAGCACCCGGGACGGGCAGTGTATGCTCGCTGTCAATGATCTGTTTATAGGGCACAGGAGCCATGTGTCCGCAAGATATGATATCACATGGAACAGAGCCAGAGAGCATCAGTCATCCAGCGGCATCATCGTCTCCACCGGGCTTGGCTCTACGGGCTGGTACAGATCCGTCATTACCCAGGCGGCAGGGATCGCCCGGGTTTTCCTCGGACAGGAATTGAGGGCGGAGAGGCTCAGGTGGGATGATGACAGGCTTATCTTTGTGGTCAGGGAGCCCTTTCCCAGCCGCTCTACCAAAACCGATATCGTTTTCGGCGAAATCGGTGAGAGCGATGATTTCCGTATTTTGTCACAGATGTCCGGAAACGGTGTGGTCTTTTCGGATGGAATCGAGGCTGACGCAATCGAGTTTAATGCCGGAACGGAGGTTACGATACGGAGAGCGCCCCGGAAGGGGATGCTGGTGGTCGCCTGATTTTACATGGGATCGTATGGTTTTCCAGTTGTAAAAAAGGACCGAAAAGAGCACCAACGTCATAACATCGGTGCTCTTTATCAGTCCTTTAAACTACTCTGATACTGCGTTAATACTTCTTACCACTCCGCAATAGATCCGTCCGCATGTCTCCATACGGGATTCTTCCAGTTGTGGTTTTCTTTCGCTTCTTCAAGAACCAGTTCCTTGTTTACATCTACGCCAAGTCCCGGAAGCTTCGGCAGATTTACGTAGCCGTCGATAAACTCGAAATCTTCCTTGTTGTTTACATAATCCAGAACGCTCTTGCCCACGTTGTAGTGGATGCCCATGCTCTGTTCCTGGATTACGGCGTTGTAGCAGGTAGCGTCCACGTTCAGGCAGCTTGCCAGAGCGATCGGTCCGAGAGGACAGTGGGGCGCCAGCGCCACATCATAGGCTTCCGCCATGGCGCCGATCTTCTTCACTTCGGTTAAACCGCCTGCATGGCTTAAGTCGGGCTGGATAATATCTACGCCGCCGGTCTGCAGAAGGCGCTTGAAATCATATTTGCTGAAAAGGCGCTCGCCGGTAGCGATGGGGATATTACATGCCGCTGCGATCTCGGGGAAGTATTCCATATTTTCGCACAGTACGGGCTCCTCGATAAACATCGGATCAAACTCTTCCAGTTTTTTAGCCAGGATCTTAGCCATGGGTTTGTGTACACGGCCGTGGAAATCGATGGCAATGCCGAAATATTTGCCGCAGGATTCGCGGATCGCGGCAACACGCTCGAGCACCGCATCTATCTTATCGTAGGAATCCACCATCTGCAGTTCTTCGGTGGCATTCATCTTGATCGCCTGAAAGCCCGCGTTTTTCTTCTCGAGAGCGGCAGCGCCCACATCGCTTGGACGGTCTCCGCCGATCCAGCTGTATACTTTCATTTTTGTGTGGCATGCGCCTCCCATCAGTTCGTATACGGGTACGCCGAGAGCCTTACCCTTGATATCCCAGAGAGCCTGGTCGATACCGGAGATGGCGCTCATCAGCACGCCGCCGCCTCTGTAGAAGCCCGCCCGGTAGAGAGTGCTCCAGATATCCTCGATCTTCCGCGGATCTGCGCCGATCAGATAGTCCTTCATTTCCTGTACGCAGGCGAGAACGGTGCTGCAGTGGCCTTCCAGTACGGGCTCGCCCCAGCCGGTGATGCCCTCGTCCGTGATGATCTCCACAAAACCCCAGCGGGGACGGACTGTGTAGGTGTTGACTTCCATAATTTTCATGACAGAATTCCTCCTTCTTAATATAGAATAGTTTTGTATAGAATATATAGTTCTGCATATCCTGACGGTGCTGATGAAAAAAAATAACCGGGCAAAAGCGCTCCCCTGCAGGATGACGGAGCCATAAAAATAAATAAAATATAAAGTTGATATACAAACAAAGCGCTGAAAAGGAGAAAGGGAATACTGCCTTCCGGCCTCCCGGCGTGACGGAGTTTGTTGCATAATGATAATTAAGAATTATTATATAACATTGTCCGACAAAAACAATCCGGCAAAATGCACAAAATGAAGCTGAAAAATTGTGCATAACGTAAAAAAGTCACTGCGAAATGAAAGAAACTCCATTTTTCGTTGACAAATTGAAAGGGGGATGTTAGATTGAATTTATGTTGAATTGGTTAGACAACTTGTACCACTATAAGTTGTCGGCCACTGCCGCATTTTCATGTATCAGGCACGGGATGTAAGGATGAAACATATCGTGCAGGTATAAGGAAAATACGGTATACATAATAATACTAAATTTCAAGAGGAGGGATTTATTATGCTGGATCCTAAGTATGTGCCGTTGTTTATCGGCGGCTTCCTCGCCTACATTGGGATTATGATTCTGGTAGGCGTGTTATCAACCAGAGGAAAAACAAGTGGTTCTAACTTCCTGACAGGCGGTGCCAACCTCGGTTTCTTCCTTATCTTCTGTACTGTAGGCGCAACAATGATCGGTACAGGTTCTTCCATGGGCGCTATTGCCAACGGCTATAACGGCGGCTGGGCAGGCGCTATCTACGGTCTGGGTGCTTCCACAGGTATCCTTTCCATGCTTCTGTTTGTTAAGATTCGTGACAAAAAGTTTCTGACCATGTCAGAGGAAGCGCAGTATTATTACGGCGGTAAAAAGATCATCCGTCAGGTAATGGGCTTTATGATGTTCGTGGTTGAGATCATCTGGCTTGGTAACCATATGAACGGCGGTTCCAAGTATCTGGCTTACATCACGGGGATGGATGATGTCATCTGTAAGATTATCACGGTGCTTGCATTTGCGGTTTACGTATTTATCGGCGGTTACCTGGCAGTGGTTGTAACGGATGCGGTTCAGTTCTGTGTTATCGTTGCGGGTTTCGCACTGATCGCGGTGAAAGCTATTCCGGCGGCAGCAGGATACGCAAATATCGCGGCTACCTTTGAGGCGGCAGGAAAACCCGGCGCCATGGGATTCTACGGACTGGCTCAGTACGGTCTTATGCCGGCAATCGCGCTGGTTCTCTCCACCTACATGGGCGTTATCGGTACACCGACACACCGTACCCGTATCTATACATCCGCCAACGAAGGCACGGCCCGCAAGGCATTCCTTTCTTCCGGTATTATGCTGTTCTTCTGGAGTTTTGTAACGGCTATTATCGGTATGAGCGCTTTTACCATCGCTACGGCGCAGGGTGTTACGCTGGATTCCGCTGACTATGCGTTCTCCTTTATGGCGACTCACGTTCTTGGCCCCGTATTTGGCCTGGTGCTGATGATTGCCGGCCTGTCCGCTACGATGTCCTCCGGTGACTCCGATGCGATCTCCGGTATTACGATCCTTCTGACGGACGTATACCCGAGCGTAACAGGCAAGACCATCAAAGAGGAAGATTATCCGAAGTACTCCAGAATCGCTCTTGTTGTGACTCTGGGTGTGGCTTTCCTGATCACTCTGTTTGTAAATGATGTCATTACCTATATCCAGAAGGTAGTAGGTTCCCTCCTTCCCGGCCTCGCAATCTGCATGTTTATGGGACGTTTCTGGAAACGTGCGACCTGGCAGGGCGGTATGGCATGTATCTTATCCGGTACGGGTTTTGGTATTCTCTATCTGCTCATACCCGCGATCAGCGGCTGGGTAGACACCACACTTGGGGGGGCAGCAGTACCCGCTACTATCATTTCCCTGATATTCGGCGTGATTGTAAGCCTTGTTACGCCGGAAGATAAGACACCGGATGAAGCGCGTGTGAAAGCGGTATTTGATGCACGTGCCGGTAAATAAGGGTTCAGTGACGGACTGAAAACAAATCGTACATAAAATAACCATGTATAACGGGGGTGGAGGCTTTCTTCACTCCCGTTTTGACGGAAAAAGAAGAAAAAGAGGAAAAGCCATGAGCACAGTATTATTAAAAAACGGAATTGTTTATGACGGCCTGGGGAATCCGGGTGTTCCCGGGGATGTTCTGATCAGGGATGACAGAATCGAAAAAGTCGGCAATCTGGGTGATGCGGAAGCCGACAGAGTGATCGATGCGGCGGGCAGGGTGATCTGTCCCGGTTTTGTGGATATTCACAGGCATTGTGACGCGAAGCCCTTAAATGATCCGCTTTTCGGAAAGCGGGAACTGGCCCAGGGGATCACGACTACGGTGGTGGGAAACTGCGGGATCAGCCTGACGCCCTGCCCGGATACGGATGCGGGTGCAAGGGAGATGTATGATTTTGACGAGGCGGTGCTGGGACCGATGGAGCTGGGGCTGCCGAGAACCTATGGAGATTATCTGGAGGCATTGGAAAAAACGCCGCTGGCAGTTAATTTTGCGTCGATGATCGGTACGGGCGCGGTAAAGATTACGGTGAAGGCGTTTGCGGATACGCCTTATACCAGAGAGGAACTGGATGCGGCAAGGGCATTGATCGAGGATGCCATGAAGCGGGGGGCTGTGGGCGTATCCCTTGGGATAATGTATCTGCCAGAATGCTATTCGAGCACCGATGAATTTGCTTATATTCTGGAGCCGGTGGGAGAATACGGACGTGTGATCACCACCCATATCAGAGGCGAAGGCGACAGTATGGTGGAGAGCGTGCAGGAAGTGATCGAGATCGCGAAGAAGGCGGGCTGCGCGCTGGAAATCAGCCATTTTAAGAGCTGCGGCGTAAATAACTGGCGCAAGGATATCCATGAAGCCATCGCTCTGATTGAAAAGGCAAGAGAAGAGGGACAGGATGTGACCTGTGATTTTTATCCCTACGAGGGCGGAAGCACGGCGCTGACGACGATGCTGCCTCCGGTGTTTGTGGCGGGTGATATGACAAAGGCGTTAGAGCGCCTTGGAACGGCGGAGGGCGTGGAAGAGTTCCGGGTAAGCAGCAGAAAGCCCTATGATGACTGGGACAATTTCTGCGTGACTTTGGGATGGGATCGTATTATAATCAGTGGTGTGACAAAAGATAAATACCGTCCCATGCTGGGGATGACGGTGACGGATGCGGCGAAGAAATTCGGCTACCCTGATCCGGAGGCGCTGGCGGCGGAACTGATGCATGAGGAGAGCGGCAAGACAGCCATTATCAACATGAGCATGTGTCAGGAGGACATCGACACGGTGGCGAAGCTTCCTTATTCTAATATTATCTCCGACGCGATCTATGCGGCGACGGATACGCCCCATCCGCGGATGTACGGCGCATTCCCTAAGGTGCTTCGGGAGTATGTGGGCGAGCGGCACCTTTATACGCTGGAGGAGGCGATCCACAAGATGACGGGGCTCCCTGCAAAGCGGATGAAGCTGGCGGGAAGAGGCGTGCTGCAGGAGGGCAATTATGCGGATATCCTGGTGTTTGATCCGCAGAAATTTACGGACCACGCCACGTTCCAGAATCCTGCACAGATGGCAGACGGGCTGGATTATCTGTTTTTAAACGGAAAGCTGACGATCGAGCAGGATGAGTGGGTGGAAAATGCCCACAACGGAGTGTTGCTGCTTGCAAAGTAGGGAAAACCGGTATGTCACAGGCTGGCGGAGTTAACATGGTACGGAAGTTTGAACAGAAAAGGGAGAAAAGGTCATGGCAGAAGCAAGGACGTTAGATGAGATTAAGCTGGATTATGCCTATAAGTTCGGAGCAGGGCGTTATGTTCAGCAAAAGGAGGCGCTGGAGCTGGCAGCGGAGGAAATCCGCAGGCTCGGGAAGAAGCCCTTTATTATTGCGGGACCGCGCGCCTGGGAGGCGACGGAAGGCAGGATGGAGAAGGCGCTGAAAGAGGCGGGCATGGCGTATGAGCTGTCCCTTTATCCGGGGCAGAATACCTACGAAAAGGCGAAAGAACATGCGGCGAAGGCGATAGAGTCGGGCTGTGATGTGATCATCGGCGTAGGCGGCGGACGGATCATGGATCAGGCAAAGGCGGCGGCTTATTATGGCGGCGTGGAGCTTTCCCTGCCGAGCGGACATATGCCTGTGGTGCAGGTGCCTACCAGCATTGCGACCTGTGCGGCTTTTGCGCCGCTCTCCGTGATGTATACCGAAGAAGGCGCTTCCCTTGGAAGCCTGCGCCATCATTTTGAAGTGGACGCCATACTTGTGGACATGGATGTGATCGCAAAGGAGCCGGCAAGATACGTGGCAAGCGGGATTCTGGACGGCATGTCAAAGATGGTGGAGATGCAGAACGGGCACGACCATATCGATATCGAAGAGTTTGACGTGGGGCTTGTGACGGCGTTTACACTGGCAAAATATACGATGGAGACCTACAAAAGCCGCGGTATACAGGCGGTGCGGGATGTGGCGGAGAAGAAACTGACCAAGGCGGTGGAGGATATCGCGTATCTGAATATCGCCGTGGCGGGTATTATCAGCGGCTGCAGCAAGGGATTCGGACAGACGGCGCTGGGGCATGAATGTTATGAGCTGATCCGCACACACTTTACACAGGAGGCGAAGGACTTTATCCACGGGGAGATCGTTGCCGTGGGACAGTGCATGCAGCTTTCCTTCAACGGCCAGGAGGATCAGATTCCGGCGCTCAGGGAGATGATGAAAACCTTCAACATGCCGCTGACCTTGCAGGATATCGGCATTGAGCCGACGGAGGAAAATGTGGAGAAGCTCTATCGGGATCTGTACCACAGTCCCTTTGTAAAAGATTGTCCGGAGGAGGCGGAGCGCCTGCGGAAAGCCATGAAATGGCTGTGCATATAAAATAAAAAACAAAATAAAAAACGGAAACAGGAGGACGAAACAATGGATGTATATGCTAAATTAAAGGAAATGGGAATCACACTGCCGGAGCCCCCGGCAAAGGGCGGGATCTATACGCCTGTTATGGAGTTCGGTGACAAATTGCTCTACTGCAGCGGCTGCGGTCCGGCTATCGGCAGCGAAAATGTGATCGGTAAGGTCGGAAAAGATCTGACGGTAGAAGAGGGACAGAAGGCGGCTTATAACTGTATGCTGAATCTGCTGGCGAATCTGGATGCGAAACTGGGCGACTTAAATAAGATCAAACGGTTTGTGAAGGTGCTGGGATTTGTGCACAGCGCGGATGATTTTACACAGCAGCCTCAGGTGATCAACGGCGGCTCCCAGCTTATTCTGGATCTGTTTGGAGAGGAAAAGGGACTTCCCGCACGGACAGCTATCGGAACGAACGCAACACCGGGCGGTATCGCAGTGGAGATCGAGGTGCTGGTGGAATATGAATGAGCATGTATATACTTTTGAGGGGCAGGAGAATATAATATCTCCGCAGCTTGTATATTATAAGGATATCATTGCAGATAATATTCTGAAGATGACGGAACTGGCCGGGGGCACGGAGCGTCTCTGGCCTCACGTAAAGACACACAAGATGATAGAAGTTGTGAAAATGATGATGGCACAGGGGATCGATAAGTTCAAATGCGCCACCATTGCCGAGGCTGAGATGTGTGCCGATGCCGGAGCGGGTAAAGTGACGCTGGCGTATCCTCTTGTGGGACCGAATATCGTGCGTTTTCTGCAGTTGACGGGAGCTTATCCGAATACGGAATTTTTTGCGATCTCCGACTGCACGGAGCAGGTGGAGCTGATCGGAAAGACGGCCCTTGAGAGGAAGAAGGTGGTAAACCTTTTGATGGATGTGGATACCGGACAGCACAGAACCGGGGTTTCGATGGACAAAGTGGAGGAGTTTTATCGGATATGGGCATCCGTTCCCGGGATTGTAATGCGGGGAATGCACTGCTATGACGGACATCGGCATGAGAGCGATTATGAAGTCCGAAACCGTGAGGTGACGGCGGTGGATACCAGGATTGCCGGGATCAAGGAGAATATACTGGCATCGGGGCTTGACTGCGGCATTTTGATCATGGGCGGGACACCCTCTTTTCCCTGCCATCAGAAATTAAATGAGGAGTACTTGAGCCCGGGGACCTGTATCATTCAGGATGCCGGCTACAGGGAAGCCTATCCGGATCTCGATTTTGTGCCCGGAGCCGCAATGTTGACCAGGGTGGTCAGCGTTCAGGGCAACAATACGTTTACGCTGGATATGGGAACCAAAGCGGTGGCTACGGATCCTTCCCCGGAGAGGGCGGTTATCGTAGGGATGGAGTACGCAAAGACCGTGCTGCAGAATGAGGAGCACTGGGTAGTGGAAGTGCCGAAGGAACATGCGGCAGATATTCCCAGGGTGGGAGATGTTCTGTTTGCGATCCCGGTCCATGTATGCCCGACCAGTGCGTTGTACCCGGAGGTGCCTGTGATATCGAAGGGGAAACTTGTCGGCTGGTGGCAGGTAACCGCAAGAAACAGAAAGATTACGATATAAAGTTGGGGTGAAGATAATTTGAGCGGAGCAGCAACATTGACAGAGCAGGTGCTGGATAAGATGGTGGATTACATCAAGGAGAACAACCTGCAGCCGGGAGACCGTCTTGGGACCGAGATGGAGATGGCGAAACGCATGGGCGTAAGCCGGGGGACGGTGCGCGAGGCAATCAAAATACTGGTATTCAGAAATATGCTGGAGGTGCGTCAGGGTTCCGGAACCTATGTCTCTGACGGCAAAACCCCTCTCGCGGGAGATCCGCTGGGACTTGAACTGATTCCGGATCAGTTCAAGCTGACCTGGGATCTGCATGAGATGCGGATGCTGCTGGAGCCGGAGATTGCCTACAGGGCTGCCACCAATATTGCGGAGGGACAGCTTGACAGACTCCGGGAGATGTGCGATGAGATGGAGCGTCTTTCGGAACAGCGGAAAGAGAGAATGCCTCTGGATGTGGAATTTCATATTTGTCTGGCGGAGAGCAGCGGCAATCTTGTTGTGCCAAAGCTGATACCGGTGCTGCGCCAGGGAGTGGAGCTGTTCATCAAATACACCCACAGGGAAGCTACGCCGGAATCCGTGGCAAAGCACCGTGATATTCTGGAAGCGTTAGAAGCCCGTGATCCTCAGTGGGCGAAGGATATGATGCTGATGCATCTGACGTACAATTCCCAGGAGATCAGGAGGGAAGCGGTCAGAAGAGGGGTTATGTACGATTTGTGAGACGGATGATAAGATGGCAGTAAAAAGATAAGATGATTGTGGAATGAGAAGGAAACATATAATAAGGTATTGGCAGGAGGAAGAGTATGTATAAGAGTCAGGAGATCAGGAAGATTGCACCTGAGATGGATCCTCTGAGGATGGGGATGGGATGGAAGGTGGAAGATCTGGAAAAGCCGCAGATTATTGTGGAGAGTACTTACGGTAATTCCCATCCGGGTTCGGGACATCTTGACACCTTTGTGGAGGAGGCAGTAAAGGGTATAGACGATAACGGCGGGAAGGCGGCGCGTTATTTTGCTACGGATATGTGCGACGGAATGGCGCAGGGACACGACGGCATTAACTATTCCCTGGCGCACCGGGACGCGATCGTCAATCTGGTGGAGGCGCAGATCGGGGCAACCACATTTGACGGCGGTGTTTTTGTGGCAAGCTGCGATAAGGCTATGCCGGCCATGCTGATGAGCATCGGGCGCAACAAAGAGATGAGCGCCATTGTGGTGACCGGCGGCGTGATGGAGGCGACGGTGGTAACGCCGGAGTATGTGGAAAATGATCCGGCATGTAAGATCAACGAACTTTTGACGCTGGAACAGATCGGCAAATTCAGCGCCCAGTATGAGCGGGGAGAGATTCCGGAAGAACAGCTTACATATTATAAGCAGCATGCCTGCCCGAGCTGCGGCGCCTGCTCCTTTATGGGCACCGCGTCCACAATGCAGATTATGGCGGAGGCACTGGGGCTGATGCTGCCGGGTACGGCGCTGATGCCGGCTACCGCGCCGGAGCTGAAAGATGCGGCTTACAGGGCAGGAAAACAGTTGATGACACTGGTGGAAAAGGGAATCAGGGCAGGTGATATCGTGACCATGAAGAGTTTTGAGAACGCGATCATGGTCCATGCGGCAATTTCCGGTTCCACAAACGCGGTGATGCATATTCCGGCGATCGCCCATGAGTTTGGGTTTGAGATCGATGCGGACACTTTTGACAGGCTGCACAGAGGAGCTCATTATCTGCTCAACATCCGTCCGGCGGGAGACTGGCCGGCGCAGTATTTTTATTATGCGGGCGGTGTGCCGAGGGTGATGGAAGAGATTAAGGATGTGCTGCATCTGGATGTGATGACCGTGACGGGTAAGACGCTGGGCGAAAATCTGGAGGATATGAAACGAAATGGTTTCTATGAGCACTGTGATGCGATCCTGAAAGAGAAGAGTAAAGTGATCGGCAAGGAGATAAAGAGTACGGATATCATCAGAGACTTTGACCATGCGCTGGGAATGGACGGCAGCATCGCGATTCTGCGCGGCAATCTGGCGCCTGAAGGGGCGGTGATCAAGCACACGGCGTGTCCGAAGGTAATGTTCCGGGCGAAACTGAACGCAAAGCCCTTTGACAGCGAGGAGGAGGCTATCGATGCCGTGCTGAAGAAAAAGATCAAACCCGGCGATGCGATCTTTATCCGCTATGAGGGACCAAGAGGTACGGGTATGCCGGAGATGTTCTACACCGGCGAGGCGATCTGTTCCGATCCGGAACTTGCGGCAAGCGTGGCGCTGATCACGGACGGACGGTTTTCCGGTGCGTCCAGAGGTCCGGTTGTGGGACATGTATCTCCCGAGGCGGCTGCAGGCGGTCCCATTGCGCTGGTGGAAGAGGGCGATGTGATTGAGCTGGATGTGGAGGCGAGAAAGCTGGCGATCATCGGCATAAAAGGGCAGGAGATGTCCGAGGAGGAAGTTGCGGCAGTACTGGATCAGAGAAAGAAAAACTGGAAGGGCTTTACCTCCAAGTACGACAAAGGGCTTCTGAGACTGTATGCACAGCATGCGGTGAGCGCGATGAAAGGGGCTTATATGGATTAAAGGTGAAAAACCGAAACTTGCGGTACAGGAGGGTTGCATGGAGGCGGAAAGTTACGGCGTTGGTGACTATCAGAAGATGGACATAGCTGAGAAGATTGACTTTTTATGTAAGGTACACAGGGAGGAGATCTCGCTGTGGGACGATGACGGAAACGATAATGAGATCTATAACGATTATTTTGCCGTGCAGAATGAATTGCTGGAACATTCGGAAATATTGGGCTGTGAGGATGTCCTGCATATTATGAGGATATTTGACGATGACTGTTTTGAAATAACATGGCAGTTTCATCTCGCAACAATGATATTCAGAAATTGCCTGCATTATGGGAAAAGCAGGATCGTGTTTTATCTGCAGCATTTGGAGGAAGTTCCCTTAAACGGGAGATTTCACGGCTGGCATTTTCCGGTGCAATGGCTTATGGGCGAAGATTCTTTTTCCGCGCTCAAAGAAGCGGCGGGAGAACAGGAGCCCAAAGTGCAAAAACTGGTGTCGGAAATATTGGATGACATCGATATATACCAGTCGGAAAAAGAGGAATTGAAAGCGGTCTTAGGATGCGGCGGACAGGGATAATATTTGACGGAATAATAAAAATACGGAAAAAATAAAAGGAGTTAAGCTATGAGCAGACAGATGGAAGAAAAGATTGCGGAATTAAAGGTGGTTCCGGTGGTAGTACTGGAGGATGCGAAGGATGCGGCGCCGCTTGCGAAGGCGCTCTGTGAGGGCGGGCTGCCCTGCGCGGAGGTGACGTTCAGAACGGCGGCGGCAAAAGACAGCATCAAGGCGATGACGGATGCTTATCCCGATATGCTGGTGGGCGCAGGCACGGTTTTAACGACGGAGCAGGTGGACAGTGCGGTGGAAGCAGGGGCGAAGTTTATTGTGAGTCCCGGTTTTGATCCGGAGATCGTGGATTATTGTCTGGAGAAGGAGATTCCGGTATTTCCCGGCTGCATCACGCCCTCCGAGGTGGCGCAGGCGGTAAAGAGGGGGCTCAGAGTAGTCAAATTCTTCCCGGCGGAACAGTTTGGCGGCATCGCTACGATCAAGGCTCTCTCGGCGCCCTATGTGGGACTGAAATTTATGCCTACCGGCGGTATCAGCGCAAAGAACCTGAAAGAGTATCTGGCGTGCAAGCCCATCGTGGCATGCGGCGGAAGCTGGATGGTGAAAAAGGATATGATCGAGGCGGGCGAATTTGATAAGATCTGTGAACTGACAAAGGAAGCGGTGGCGCTGGCGAACGAATAAGAACAGGAGGTACGGAATATGAATTTGAATTTAAAACCCGCGGGCGAGTGCAGGTATGATGCGGTTTCCCTGGGGGAAGTGATGCTGCGGCTTGATCCGGGCGAGGGGAGGATTCGCACGGCGAGGCAGTTCAGGGCCTGGGAAGGCGGCGGAGAATATAATGTGGTGCGCGGGCTGCGCAGGTGTTTCGGCATGAAAACCGGTGTGATCACCGCCTTTGCGGACAATGAAGTCGGGATGCTGATGGAGGACTTTATTTTGCAGGGGGGTGTGGACACATCCCTGATCAAGTGGATGAAGACGGACGGCATCGGACGTGTCTGCAGAAACGGCATCAACTTTACGGAGCGGGGTTTCGGCATCCGCGGTGCGGTGGGATGTTCCGACAGGGCGAATACCGCGATTTCCAAAGCGAAACCGGAAGATTTTGATTTTGACTATATTTTCGGTGAACTTGGCGCGCGCTGGCTGCATACCGGCGGCATTTACGCGGCTCTTTCCGAGCAGTCCTGCGAGACGATTCTGGCGGCGATCAGGACGGCGAAAAAGTACGGCACGGTGGTTTCTTATGACCTGAACTATCGTCCTTCCATGTGGAGTGCTATCGGCGGTAAGGAGAAGGCGCAGGAAGTCAATAAAGAAGTGGCGAAATATGTGGATGTGATGATTGGTAATGAGGAGGACTTTACGGCCTGCCTCGGATTTGAGATCGAGGGAAATGACGAGAACCTGAAGGAGCTGAATCTGGACGGCTACAAGAAGATGATCAATGAGGCGGCGAAGGCATATCCGAACTTTAAGGCGGTGGCAACCACCCTCAGGGAAGTAAAGACGGCGACGGTCAATGACTGGAGCGCAATCTGCTGGGCGGACGGAGAGATCTATAAGGCAAAAGATTATAAGGGGCTTGAGATTATGGACCGTGTGGGCGGCGGCGATTCCTTTGCTTCCGGGCTGATCTACGGGCTGATGACGACAGGGGATGCGGAACTGGCGGTAAATTACGGTGCGGCCCACGGGGCGCTGGCAATGACGACGCCGGGCGATACCACGATGGCAAGCAGGAAAGAGGTGGAAGCGATCATGGGCGGCGCAGGCGCGAGAGTGCAGAGATAGGACTCAAATCATAGATTCTATGCATGAGAAAAGAGAAGGGCGGATGAGATTTCGTTCCTTCTCTTTTTGTTTGCGTGCCATGGGTGCGCTCTAACGGGTAAAATCCCGAACACGCCCAGGTGACGAGGAAGTGTATAGCCGAACAGCAAGGGTGTCCATCGTGAGGGGGAATCTGAAGGAAACTGTAAGTTATGAAAAGTAAGTTGTTATGCAAAGTTGAGCCTACACTTTTGCTGATTTTATAGGGTATAGGCTCTTTTGAACTTTGCATAATCAGGGGTAAACCTTTACAAAGATTTCAACCAAACAAGAAGGTCTTTATCCTTTTTCCACGCTGGCAGTTCGTCAGATGATGGACTGTTGTAAGCTTAGATGACAAGGAGCAGTATATCCTTGATGAGAAGTTTAAGCTGTCCGGCATGAAAAGCAAATCGGCTTTTATACGGAAGCTGATTTTATACGGATA
>JAAWOG010000111.1 GCA_022799355.1 Lachnospiraceae bacterium
TGATGAGTTCTTTTTTACCTATGAATTTTATTATCGTATGTGCCGCGGCATTTATCGTACTGCACCTGTATGCGCTGTCGATGGAATGTGCGGTGGTGGCGCTGATATTGTTTTTGATCCTGGCACTGGTGTATTTCCGGTTTTCACCGAAAGATGCGATCCTTGTATTGCTGATGCCGATGTGCTTTTTCCTGAAGATACCGTATGTGGTGCCGGTCTGTGCGGGACTTTTGGCAACACCTGTTTCGGCGGTGGCGGTGGCCTGCGGTGTGATGGTTTACTATATGGTAAGCTATGTATCGGGAAATGTTTCCGGACTGAGTGCGCTGGAAGCGGAAGATATGGCCGGACGGTTTCGGTATGTGGTGGACGGATTTCTGAAAAACAGGACTATGATGGTAGTGATAGCAGCTTTTGCGCTGACGGTGATCATAGTGTATGTGATCCGCAGGCTCTCCATAGACCATAGCTGGACAATTGCGATTATAGCAGGAACCATAGCACAGATGGTGGTACTCCTATTAGGGGCGCTGCTGATGGATGCTGAGGTTTCCACAATCGGTATTATATTGGGCAGCATTGTCAGCGCTGGAATTGCCGGGATAGTGGAATTTATCATGTTCCAGATGGATTACAGCAGAACGGAAACGGTGCAGTTTGAGGATGATGAATATTATTATTATGTGAAAGCTGTTCCCAAGGTAATACTGACGAAACCCGAAAAGACAGTGAAGAAGATCAATACCCAGAGGAAAAAGAAAAAAAGCCATTAAAGTCCGCTTTCAAACTTTCTTCCCCTGAAACGCATCATAATGAAGGAAAGGCAGAAGGGAAGAACAAAGAAATGCATGAATTTTCGGCTACAATCAGCAGATATCTTGAAAACCTGTATATACCCTCATTAAATGCGGTCACGCGGACGGACATTGTTGAGATCATTATTATTACGGTTATGATCTATGCAATTCTTGTGTGGGTAAAAGAGACAAGGGCGTGGGCGCTCCTTCGCGGAGTGTTGGTGATAGGCGCCTTTCTTTTGATTGCCTTTTTTATGGAAATGACAACGATCCTGTGGATAGCGGAAAGGCTGATTTCTCTGGCAGTGATTGCCGTGGTGGTGATTTTGCAGCCGGAGCTGCGGAAAGCGCTGGAAAATCTGGGACAGAAAAATATACTTGCCGGCCTGTTTTCGCTGGATATGCTGAAAGCTTCCGTGAGCGCGAGATTTTCCGACCGGACGATCAACGAGATCGTGAAGGCATGTGTGGAGATGGGGAAGGTTAAGACCGGCGCGCTGATCGTGGTGGAACATAAGCAGTCGTTGGCAGATTACGAGAAAACGGGCATAGATGTGGATGCGCTGGTATCCAATCAGCTTCTGATCAATATTTTTGAACACAATACGCCGCTCCATGACGGCGCTGTTATTGTACGCGGAGACAGAATCGTATCCGCAACCTGTTATCTGCCTCTTTCTGATAATATGCTGCTCAGCAAAGATCTGGGAACGAGGCACAGGGCGGGTGTCGGTATCTCGGAAGCAACGGATTCCATGACCGTTATTGTTTCCGAAGAGACAGGAAAGATCAGTGTGGCATACGGCGGAAGGCTCCACAGAGGGCTTACGGCGGATGAACTGAGGCAGTACCTTTCTGAGATTCAGGATAAAGTGGTGGAAGAGAAAAAACGCATTATCTGGAAAGGAAGGTCTAAAAATGAATAAAAAAGAGAAAGTAAAGTTCTCCAAAAGGCTGACCAGAAATCTCGGTTTAAAGGTTATTTCTTTTCTGCTGGCGATGGGGCTCTGGCTTTTGGTTGTAAATATTGATGATCCGGTTGTGCGGTGGACTTTCCTTGATGTGCCGGTGACGATAAAGAATGCGGATGTGATCACCAATCAGGGGATGATTTATGAGGTGCTTGACGGGACGGATGTGATCCCGCGGGTGACGGTGTATGCGCCGAGGTCTGTGGGTGAGAATATTAATAAATCCGATATTGTGGCGACGGCGGATATGAATACGCTGAACAGCCTGAATATTTTGCAGGTGGACTTTTCCGTCCCCAAAGTGGGCAGTAAGGTCAGCGATATCCGTGGCAGCGCGGACAGTATGCGGATCAGCATTGAAAATAAGAAGAATGTTCAGAAGGTATTAAAAACTAATGTGACGGGAGACGCGCCGGAAGGATATGTGGTCGGGAATGTGACAACGGATCAGAACCTTGTCAGGGTGGCGGGCGCCGAATCCATTGTGAACAGAGTGGACTCTGCGGTCATCAATATTGATATGAGCACGCTTTCGGAATTTACCAGTGATATCACAACAAGTGTGCCGGTGCGGCTTTATGATGCGGAGGGCAATGAGGTAGAAGGAAGCACTCTGACAAAGAATCCTGAGAATGTAATGATTACGATTGAAATTCTTTCGACAAAGGATGTGCCTCTGCGCTTTGAGGTGGAGGGTGATCCGGCGGAAGGATATGGACTGACAGGCGTGGTGGTGAGCGATATACAGACAGTCAGGATCGCAGGCAGGCGTTCGGTGCTGAATGGTATCAACGAGATCGGGATCCCGGTGGAGGCTATCGATGTTTCAGGGATAAGCGAAGATACAACGATGGAAGTTGATGTATGTGATTATCTTCCTGAAAATGTGCAGATGGCGGATAAGAGTATGAGTATGCCGGTCAATGTGACGGTAGGTGTGGAGCGGGAGACAACAGTAGAGTACACCCTGCAGGCGGAGGAAGTGAAAATCATTAACGTCCCTGCGGGACTGGTGTGTGAACTGGAAGGACTGGAGGAAGATTATACGGTGCCGATCACCGGAATCCGTTCCGTTATGAATGGCCTTGATGAAAGAGCACTGGAGGCTTCGCTGGATGTGACGGCGTGGATGCAGGAGCAGGGGCTGCGGGAGTTGACGCCGGGAAGCTATTCGGTGACACTGCAGTTTAACAATCCGGAATATACGAGGCCTGACAGATATGTCACAGCTACTATGGTCATATCTGAAGCGGCAGGTGAAGATGCGGTGGAATAGAATATGTTGAGCGTGCATGGGAAGGTGGAAACCTGAACTGTGAAAGCTTCTAAATATTGGAAAGGCGTTTGAGAAGATGGGAAGACTATTTGGAACAGATGGAGTGAGAGGCGTGGCAAATGAGGAACTGACACCGCTCCTTGCGATGCAGCTTGGCCAGGCAGGGGCATATGTCCTGACAAAAGAGACGGAGCATAAGCCGACGATCATGGTTGGGTGTGATACGAGAATTTCCGGCGATATGCTGGCAAATGCGCTGATGGCGGGCGCATGTTCCGTGGGGGCAAACTGTGTTTATGTGGGAGTGATCCCCACGCCGGCGGTGGCATACCTGACAAGAAAGTACAAAGTAGACGCCGGGGTAGTGATCTCAGCATCCCATAATCCGGTGGAGTTTAACGGCATCAAGTTCTTTAATGGAAGAGGCTACAAGCTGCCGGATGAGTTGGAGGATGAGATCGAGGCGGTGATCCGCGGCGGTATGACCGGCATCAAATTCCCGATCGGACCGGGGGTGGGCAAGATCAAGTATCGTACCGATGCGAGAGAGGAATATATCAACCATGCGATCCAGTCTGTGGGTGTGGATCTGACGGGATTGAAGATAGTTGTGGACTGCGCGGAGGGAGCGGCTTTTTATACTTCCGTGGAAGCGCTCCGGGAATTAGGAGCCAATGTGGTTCCGATCCACAATATGCCGGACGGTACAAATATCAATGCAAACTGCGGTTCCACCCATATGGGAGAGCTGAAAGCCCGCGTGGTATATGAGAAGGCGGATCTTGGTCTGGCTTTTGACGGAGACGCCGACAGGATGCTGGCAGTGGATGAAAACGGCAAGATCATCGACGGTGACGAGATCATGGCAATCATCGGCAACCATATGAAGAGCCAGGGAAAGTTGAAGCAGGATACGATCGTGGTAACGGTAATGTCCAACCTGGGTTTTACGCTGATGGCAAAAGAAAAAGGAATCCATATGGAGACAACAAAAGTCGGCGACAGATATGTGCTGGAGCGGATGCGTGAGATCCATGCAAGTCTGGGCGGTGAACAGTCGGGGCACATTATTTTCCTGGATGAGAATACGACCGGCGACGGCCTGCTCAGTGCACTGCATTTGCTGCAGGTGATAGTGGAGACCGGGAAGAAGCTTTCCGAACTGGCATCCGTTATGCAGGTACTGCCTCAGGCATTGGTAAATGCAAAAGTGGCAAACCACAAGAAGGAACATTATATGGAATATCCGGAGATATCTTCTGCTATTGCAAAGCTGGAAGAAAAATTTGCGGGTGAGGGAAGAGTCCTGATCAGGCCCAGCGGGACAGAGCCTCTCGTGCGGGTTATGATCGAAGGAAAAGATCAGGAGCAGATCAACAAAGAAGCAACTAAACTGGCAAACCTGATCCAGGATATCATGTTTTGAATATATATTCATTTATGACTTGTGATAACAAATTTTAAATGGTATAATGAAGGAAAGCTGCGAAGCAGCTTTCCGCTACTTCATAATTTACGAAGGAAATTATGAAGGAACCCGTGTTGCGAAGCAGCTTTCCGCTACTTCATAATTTACGAAGGAAATTATGAAGGAACCCGCGTTGCGAAGCGGTATTTAGCAGCTTTGTGATTGATAAGACGGGATATGAAATGGGGACATATACTGCTTGGATTATGGGGAAGGATGATCTTTGTGGTATAAATATATATTGGAGGTAAGTTACATGGTAAGCCAGAAGGTAGTTATCAAAAACCCGACAGGGCTGCATCTAAGACCGGCAGGCATCCTATGCAAGGAAGCAATGCAATTCAAATCTTTAATAACTTTTACATTTCGTGAGAATACGGCAAATGCGAAAAGTGTATTAAGTGTACTTGGAGCATGTGTAAAATGCGGTGATGAGATTGTTATGACCTGCGAAGGCGAAGATGAGAAAGAGGCGCTGGAAGCTTTGATCGGTGCCATCGAAAGCGGATTGGGAGAATAACAAAAGTCATATGCAGAAGCAGTTTAAGCCCGTGTATCTTGCACGGGCTTTTTTGCATCATGGGAAATTGCTCCTATGACACAAAAATGTTTTGCGTGGATGCACAGTAAATGAGTTTATTTTGTGTGGTGTAAACAGATTACAGTAGTTATTTTATAAAAATGGAGTCGGAGGTGGAAAAATGTTAAATTACAAGCGTTATCAAAAAAATCCTGTGGTGGATTACCCGGAGAGAAAGTGGCCGAATCTTGAGATTGAAAAGGCGCCGATCTGGTGTTCCGTGGATTTGAGGGACGGCAATCAGGCGCTGATCGATCCGATGATCGTATCGGAAAAGATCGAGATGTTTCAGTACCTCGTGAAAATGGGATTTAAGGAGATCGAGATTGGTTTTCCGGCGGCAAGCCAGATTGAGTACGATTTTTTGAGGCAGCTTGTGGACAGAAAACTGATACCGGACGATGTGCTGGTACAGGTACTGACACAGTGCCGTGAGGAACTGATCGATCGTACTTTTGAATCCATTCAGGGCTGTAAACAGGCTGTCGTGCATATTTATAATTCTACGTCCACGCTGCAGCGGGATGTGGTGTTTGGCATGGACAAAGAGCAGATCATAGATATTGCCGTAAAGGGAACGAAGATGGTGAAAGAACGTGCGGAGAAGTTTCCTGGTAAGATCGTGCTGGAATATTCTCCGGAGAGTTTTACCGGAACCGAGCTGGAGTTTGCGCTGGAAATCTGTACGGCAGTACAGGAGGCGTGGGGAGCGACGAAAGAAAATCCGATGATCATCAACCTTCCCTCCACGGTGGAGATGACAACGCCGAATGTTTTTGCAGACCGGATCGAGTGGATGAATACACATTTTAAAAACAGGGAGAGTATTATACTCAGCGTGCATCCTCACAATGACAGAGGAACCGGTGTGGCAAGCGCCGAACTGGCGATGCTGGCGGGGGCGGAACGAGTGGAAGGCACACTGTTTGGTAATGGCGAACGGACCGGAAATGTGGATATCATGAATATTGCCTACAACATGTTTTCACAGGGAATTGATCCGCAATTGGAGATAGAGCACATCAATGAGATCATAGAACTCTATGAGCGCTGCTGTAAAATTCCGATCCATCCCCGTCATCCCTATGCGGGGAAGCTGGTATTTACCGCTTTTTCGGGTTCTCATCAGGATGCGATCAATAAAGGCGTGAAAGCGATGAAGGACAGAGGAAGCGAAATATGGCAGGTGCCCTATCTGCCAATTGATCCTGCAGATATCGGCAGAGAGTATGAGCCCATCGTGCGTATTAATTCTCAGTCCGGTAAGGGCGGTGTTGCTTTTGTCATGGATACCTATTTCGGGTTCAAGCTTCCGAAGGGGATGCAGAGGGAATTTGCAGATGTGATCCAGAAGATATCCGAACAGCAGGGAGAGGTTTCTCCAGAACAGGTGATGGAAAATTTCAGAGAAGAATATCTGAACAAAAAAGAGCCGCTCCACTTCCGGAAACTGCGTGTGGATGATCTGAGTGATACGATCGACAGTGAGTTTGATACCCATGTGAAAGTCATTTACACGGACCATGGTGTGGAACACAGCTTCGAGGCGGTAGGCAACGGTCCCATTGACGCGGTGAGAAGAGGGCTTGCGGAGCAGCTCAATGTGAATATTAAGGTGCTGGATTATGAGGAGCACGCACTGCAGAGCGGTTCTAACTCTCAGGCGGCGGCTTATATCCACCTGCTTGACGGGGAGACCGGGCATGTGACGTATGGCGTCGGAGTGAGTTCCAATATTACGAGGGCTTCTATCCGGGCGGTATTCTCAGCGATGAACAGGCTGGGGCTGGGGGAGAAGTAAAATGAAATGGATACTTCATTATTTGTAACAGAGGGTGAACTATTAGAATTTCCCGGGATCTGGCAGTCGGATTCCGGGAAAATACATGACAGGATAAACGCATGAGTAAATAAATTGTGAACAAAATGAAACACTGCTTTGAATTTATGGTAAAATCAGAAAAAAAGGCGGTGTTTCATTTATGGAAG
>JAAWOG010000112.1 GCA_022799355.1 Lachnospiraceae bacterium
TCTGTAAATTGTCTTGTGCGCTTCCTGAGATCCTGCTGTTTTTTTATTCCAGTTCCGCAGGATCTCCTCCAGCGCACCTATCTGAAGACAAATTTCCAGCCGCTCCGCATCTGTAAATTGTCTTGTGCGCTTCCTGAGATCCTGCTGTTTTTTAGTTCCAGTTCCGCATATCCCCTTCAGCACATCCTGCTGTTTTACTGCTTTGTATTTAAAATATCTCCAGCATCTTCTCCGAGAGTTTCAGATACCGCTCCATGGCATCCTGATAAATTTCATGCTGCTCTTTGTCCGGTTCCTGTACTCTGGTGATTTTTATGGTCCGGTTTACCGCTTCCTCATAGTTTTCGTAAACACCGCAGCCCACGCCGGCTAACAGCGCCGCGCCCAGCGTAGTTGCCGTATCGGAAGCAGGCACCTGTATCGTCCTTCCGGTGACGTCTGCCTTGATCTGTGTCCAGAGTCGGGAATTGGCGGAACCGCCCATGGCATTCAGTGTTCCTACTATGGCGCCGGCCTCCTTCGCAACGCACAGGTTGTGCTCTAACGAAAACGCCACACCCTCCAAAACCGCCCTTATCATATGCCCTCTCGATTTGTCGTAAGACAGTCCGTAAAATACCCCTTTGGCATCCGGATTCCAGATCGGGGAGCGTTCTCCCGCCATATACGGCAGAAACAATACGCCATCCGCACCCGCCGAAATCTCCTCAGCCTCCGCTGTCAGCTCATCAAAGCTCATCCCTTTTCCCAACTCCTGCCGGAACCATTTCAGCGCACCGCCGCCGCCCACGGTCCCTCCCTGCAAAAGCCAGAGCCCCGGCACCACATGAGTTCCCAAAATCAGCTTCTTATGCGAAAGCGCCTTATCCATGCAGATGCTCATACCGCCCGCCTGACCGCCCTGCTCCTGGGTTTGACCGGTTTGGTAAACGCCGGCTCCCAGCGTGCCGCAGGCCGCATCAAGGCCGCCCGCCACCACCGGTGTTCCCGCCTTTAAGCCGGTCTTTTTTGCGACATCTTCCGTCACCTCACCGACGATGCTGTCACAGCCACACAACGCCGGCAGCAACTCCTGCGTCAGCCCCAGCTTATTGGCAAGTTCCTCATGATATGTAAGACGATCCATATCAAAAAAATGAATCCCATATCCCTGTGAATAATCTTGACTAATCTGGTCAGTAAGCTTATATACAATATAACTGTTGCTCTGTAAAAACTTATATGCCTTACCGAATACTTCCGGCATTTCTTCCCGAAACCAAAGCATCTTCGGCGTTGTATAGGAGGGCAGAAAATCGTTTCCCGCCACCTCGAAGATCTCTTCCGCCAAGCCTTCCCGCTTCACTCTCTCACAGATATTTCTTGCTCTCGTATCCATCCAGATCGGTGTCCTGCAAAGTACATGACCTTCCCGGTCAATCGGGATCGCGGACCAGCTCTGCCCGTCTACACCGATGCCGCAGATCGCTTCCGCCGAAACCTCTTTCCCGGTGAGCACTTCCCTGATCGACTCACAGATTGCGCTCCACCACTCTTCCGGCTCCTGCTCAGCCTGGCCGCTCTTTGGATAATACACTTTGTACTCCCTGCTCGCCTGCGCCAGTACCGTTCCGTCCTCATCAAAAACAGCCACCTTACAGGCCGAAGTCCCAATATCAATCCCCAACAACTGTTTTCCCATAACCCCTCCATAACAAACCGTTTCGTCCACAGTGAAAAGTAATTTATCTCACTTTACTCCGCACTTTTTATTTATTATAATTCTCTGCCATTCTCTTGTCAACTATATTTAAGCGAAACGGTTCGCTTTTAGTAACAGTTCAGGTTTTTGGCTGCACTGTTACCGCTTTCTTTCATGTTGCGGAACAGTTTTTTCAATTCATCATCACCGCCACGGAATCCCCCGCGCTAATCCGCGTGCCAAGCACGATCTCCATCGCCATCTCCCGCTCTTTGCTCCCGATGCGCTCCAGCAAAAGCTCCGCCGCCCTCTCCCCCATCTCCTTCATCGGCTGAACTACCATATGCAGCCTTGGATGGATCACATGCGACATAATCAGGTCATCAAACCCCATCAGAGAAATATCCCCGGGGCAATGAAGCTTTGTTTTATTCAGTGCCATCACCGCCCCTAACGCCAGTTCATAATTTGTCATAAAAACCGCCGTGGGGCGCTCTTTTAAGGAAAGCAGCCTGCTCATGCCTTCAAAGCCGAACTCGATGGAATGCGTTCCCGCCGCGCAATATTCCTGTCGGAGTTCGCAGTTTGCTTCCCTCATCGCATCCTCATACCCTCTGTAGCGCTCCTCACCGGTATACTCCGTATGGGAGCAGACGATACCGATCTCCCTGTGCCCGTTTTCCAGCAAAAAACGCACCGCCCGGTACGCCGCCCTGCGGTTATCGATCCTGACACAGTCAAAGGCGCCGTCCTCGGAAGGGCGGTCAATCAAAACCACCGGTACCCCCGCCTTTTTAGCTGCCCGCAGGGAATCCGTCTTTGTTGAGACGGGAAGCGCTATTATGCCATCCACCTTTTTACTCAGCAGAAAATTCACATTCTCCGCCTCGATCTTTACATCGTCACAGGAATCACAGATCATCAGGCCATAGCCCGCTCTCCTTAAACTGTTTCCGATATGCCGCAGCAGCGTCCCGTTAAAAATACTCTCTACACTGTAGGCAAGCACCCCCACCGTCCGCGTGCGGTTGGTCACCAGTCCCCTCGCCATCTCGTTTACTTCATAGTGAAGATCCCTGATCGCCGCCTCGATCTTCACCCTGTTCTCCGGCAGTACATTTCCACCGTTCAGATACTTGGAAATCGTTGCAAGTGATAATCCTGTCTGCTCCTTAATATCCCGAATAGTAGCCGCCATATCCGCTCCCTTCCGCATAATCCTAACTCTCGCCCGAACATAAAGCGAAACGTTTCGCTCAAACATATCATACCGCCCTGAGCAATAAAAAGTCAAGTTCTTTCGGCGTACAAAGTGGTTTTACGGTAACAGTGCAGCATATAAAAATGTGTGATGGGAAAACAGAATCCACAGAAATAACCTCATAAAAATAATCTCATAGAAATGAGCCGGAAATTTCTCTCCGGCTCATTTCGGCTATCGGGTTATTCCTGATAGCCATTCCCCTTTTACAAGACCAATCATACTACATGAAGTGCTACCAAAGCGCTACTTCAAAGCACAAAAACCACAAAATATTGATTATTTTTCTTTAAAAGTAGCACATGTAGTCTCGCGGCAGTTATCAGCACCACAACCCTTGATATCTACATGATCCGCATAGCACTTATAATTCGTATTATAAATGCACTTATCCGCTTCACAGTCAATACTGATCGTTCTGCTCGGATGCGATATCGCGCTTGTAAAAACGCCCGCATCACTTCTGTCTTTGAAGCTTTCACAGCAGGTGTCATCCTTGCGGCAGGCATGTTTCCCCGCCACCATAATATCCCCTTTGCAGCAGCACCTGTCATTATTATAGGTACAATTTTCCACGGAACAACGTAATTCAGCCATCTTACTACCTCCTGATTTCGCGGCAGCCCCGGCAGACACAAAACCTGCCGGACACCGCCATCTTTTTCTTCTTTTTACAAAATCAGTATGGACGGATTCGCTGTTAATTATGCTACTGCAACCGTATATTTAAATTTTTTCCAAGCGCTTTCGCTATTTTTATCAGCATATCCAGAGACGGATTGTAATTTCCGCTCTCTAACCTGGAAATATTGCTTTTCTGCGTACCGATGCGCCTGGCAAGTTCCTCCTGTGTCATATCCTGTTCTTTTCTTGCCTTTATAATCTGTCCGACCGCCTCATATCTGGGGCGCAGCTTTTCGTATTCCGCCCTGAATTCTTCATTTTTCAGCAGATCCGCTTTTACTTCTTCAAAAGATACTCCAGCTTTTCTCATCACTTCGCCCTCCGTTTATAATCTTCCATGTATTTTCTTGCCTGTTCTATTTCACTTCCCGGTGTTTTCATTGTCTTTTTAATAAAGCCATTCCTTTTATCGCTTTCACATATGGTTCCCGCAATTCATTCCCCATATCCTTCAGCAATTCTATATCCCTGAACGCTTTAGCCCTCAGTTTTGGTGTCAATGAATATAAAAAATCCACCACCGGCACATTTCCGTTTTCTTTTCTGTAAAAATCAACTTCAAAAATTTTATGCAATCTTTCCTCCTTTCCCATATGTTATCATATTTGATAACATTTTGTCAACGCTTTTTGTCACTCTGTCACATCATTTTTTTACAACATTTTAATTTTGGAATATCCTCCCGGAATCTGGGCTAAAACAAGACTTGTCTTTATAGATACTGACACGGACATAACCGATATGTTATATATTCATCAGTTTACCAGATTATCCGCCATTTTACAAGATATTTTTACAATAACTATGAAAATAACTATGAAAAACACCGGAATACGGCAGAGCACCGCATCCCGGTATTTTTATCCCATTCTTTTTTACTTCTCCTGCTCTTCCTTCCTGATCTCCTTCGTCCTGATCTCCTTACAGATCCGATCGATAAATACGGAAAGCGGTGCAGCACCTTCATCTCCGGCAAAGCGGCTTCTCACGGATACCGTGTTATCCGCCTCCTCCTGCTGTCCTACCACGAGCATATACGGCAGTTTGGCAAGCCTTGCCTCCCGGATCTTAAAGCCGATCTTTTCAGAGCGGGCATCCACTTCCGCAAGCACGCCGTTTGCCTTAAGCTCGCCGCATACCTTCCGCGCATACTCCTCATACTTATCCGAGATCGGCAGAACCCTCACCTGCACAGGACAGAGCCATGTCGGGAATTTGCCTTCATACTTTTCGATCAGCCATGCCAGCGTCCTCTCATAACAACCCATGGAAGTTCTGTGGATAATATAAGGACGTACCTTGTCTCCGTTCTGGTCGATATAGTACATATCAAACTGTGCCGCCAGCAGTGCATCCCACTGGACCGTGATCATGGTATCTTCCTTACCATACACATTCTTTGTGTTGATATCAACCTTCGGTCCGTAGAACGCGGCCTCGCCCACATCCTCCACAAAGGGAATCTGCAGCTCCTGCATAATACTGCGGATATGCCCTTCCGTCTCCTCCCAGACTTCCGGCTCACCGATATATTTTTCCCTGTTCTCAGGATCCCATTTGGAGAGATGATATGTCACATCCTCCTCCACGCCAAGGGTTTTCAGACAATGCTGGGCAAGAGCGATACAGTTCTTAAATTCCTCCACCATCTGGTCCGGCCTTACGATCAGATGCCCCTCGGAGATCGTAAACTGCCGCACTCTGGTCAGGCCGTGCATCTCGCCGGAATCCTCATTTCGGAACAGTGTGGAAGTCTCGCCGTAACGAAGCGGAAGATCCCTGTAGGAATGCTGCGTCGCCTTGTACACAAAATACTGGAACGGGCAGGTCATCGGGCGCAGGGCGAACACTTCTTTATCCTTCTCTTCATCGCCCAGAACAAACATGCCTTCCTTATAGTGATCCCAGTGACCGGAGAGCTTATACAGATCGCTCTTAGCCATCAGAGGCGTCTTTGTCCTGATATATCCCCACTCATTATCCTCCAGATCCTCGATCCATCGCTGCATCGTCTGGATCATCTTTGCCCCCTTGGGCATCAGAAGCGGCAGTCCCTGCCCGATCACATCCACCGTGGTAAACAGTTCCATCTCGCGCCCCAGTTTATTATGATCGCGAAGCCTGATATTTTCCAGATATTCCAGATACTCCGCAAGTTCCTCCTTCTTCTGAAAAGCAGTACCGTAAATCCTCTGGAGCATCGCTCTGTCGGAGTCTCCTCTCCAGTATGCACCGGAAGAGGATGTCAGTTTAAACGCTTTGATTCCCTTTGTTGTCATCAGGTGAGGCCCCGCGCACAGATCCACAAAACCGCCCTGATCATAGAAAGAAATCTCCGCATCCTCCGGCAGATCCCGGATCAGTTCCACCTTATAGGGTTCCTCCCTTTCCTCCATAAACCGGATTGCCTCATCCCTGGGAAGCGTAAACTTCTTTAACGCATGCCCCTCCTTGATGATCTTCTTCATCTCCGCCTCGATCTTATCCAGATCCTCCCGGGAGAAGGGCTCATGATCAAAATCATAATAATAACCCGTATCAATGCTCGGTCCGATCGCCAGCTTTGCCTCCGGAAACAGCCGCTTTACCGCCTCCGCCATTACATGGGAAGCCGTATGCCGCACCACCCGCAGTCCTTCCTTATCATTTGCGGTCAAAATATTCAATTCACAGTCCTCGCTGACCTGTGTGCGAAGATCCACCACCTTGCCGTCTATCTCTCCCGCACATGCCGCTCTTGCAAGTCCTTCGCTGATATCTTTCGCGATCTCAATAACGCTGATACCCGCCTCATACTCTTTCACGCTTCCGTCTTTTAACGTAATCTTCATCCTATTCCTCCTTCTCCGATTCCCTCTCAGGCATTGTCTCCGGTTCCCCGAATTTTATCCGGTCCGGTTTTGCCGCCTCCTCTTCGGAACTTACACTGTCTTTTCTGTGATCGCCTGCGCCGCCTTCATACTCCCCTCTCTGCATCGCCCGCAGGGATTGAACTATCACAAGTGCGCCGATCACACCAAATAAAACAATCGATGCCGCAAACGCAATCTTCTCCATTCCCTGCACCTCACCGGAACTGTTGTAGATGTTATAGGCAAGATACATAAGATATCCTCCTGCCGCCATCCGAAAGATTAGTCCCATCTGAGTCGGAAGTCCGCTGCGCTTTTTCTTATTGTTCTTATGATGGTTCTCCATTTTCTCCTCCCATATCTCCATTGTTGCTTCCGTTGCAGCTGCCGATCATCACATATTTTCTGGGTGAAAACAACAGACCAAATACAATGCCGCCCAGCACACAGACCACCGTGACAAGCAGATATTCCTTCCTGCTCACAGTCACCGCCTCTTTCAGCGATTCTCTGAATACTTCCCATCTTTCTTTCATTTCCCTTTTACCCTCCTGCTTCCATTTTGTTTCTTCCGTCAACGTACCGC
>JAAWOG010000113.1 GCA_022799355.1 Lachnospiraceae bacterium
AGTCGATTTACAGCTGACATGCATCTGTACATCGACTTATGTGCTTCCGGTAATCCTGCTGATTAATACCCCAGATAACTCTGGTTCATATCCACGTTTCCTTTTATCCCAGGTACGGAACCCTTGGAACTGTACTGCCATAAGTTGTATCTGCCGTTATAACTGGGCGCCGCCGCATACTGTGCCAGCCAGATCTTATAAGAGCCCAGCGCTCCCGCATCGATCTTGCTATTCAGCCAGGTCTTGTTCGCATAGACGCCAGCCGTATATCCCGAATTCTGGATCGTCGCGCAGAATGCTTTGCAGACCGCAGTACGGGTTCCTTTATCGATGCCGTCCGCCCTGCCGCCGCTCGACTCCACATCCAGGAAGATCGGATAGGAAATCTTATATTTTTTCACAAGATCCAACACCATGGAAGCTTCCTCAACCGCCTCTTTCTCATTTACTGCCTGTGTAAAGAAGTACACGCCTACTTTCAGCCCCGCCGCGTTGGCGCCGGAAATATTTGCCGCAAACTTCGGATCGGTAATCAGCGCACCGGTACTCGAACCGCGGTAACCGCACCGGATGATCGCATAGGAGGCGCCGGAAGACTTCACGCTGTTCCAGTCAATATTGCCGTTCCACTTCGAGACATCGATCCCGAATGTACCGGAACTTGTCACCAGCGTTCCATCGCTGGCAAAGGTATATTTCGCCCCCTGGATAACCTGCTCCCCTGTCACATACTGATGGTTTTCCAGATAATAAAAAGTCTTTCCGTTAATATTCTGCCAGCCCGTATACAGAATTTCCTGGGATTCCAGATAAAATTCATTGAACTTATAGTAATCCGCATATACGGCTTTCCGGTATTTACCGTTCTCGTATACAAAAACCTGATTGCCGTTCTTATCTTTTAATAAAGATGTGGTATCCAACGCAAAGTTATTGACTACTTTTACCGCAAGCTTTGCCTCTTTTCCATTGTCACATCTGATAATAATCTCCGTATCGCCCAGCGCCACGCCTGTCACTGTCACGACCTTGTCCTTAAATGCCGCCGTGGCAATCTCTTTCTTGCCGGTGACCACTTCCTTTATCTTTGCGCTCTCCGGCACGGTGGTCACTTTTACGTCAACTGTTTTCTGCACCTGTACCTGTACACTGTTCTTATCAAGAACGACACCCGTGTCAGTTACTGTCACCGCGCAGGTCTGCACCACATCGCCCGCCGTTACCGTGATTGTCGCCTTCCCTGCCTTTTTCCCTTCCACCGTCGCCGATTTCGTATCCGATGCCGCAGCCACAGAGGCAACATTTGCATCCGAAGACACCCAGGATACCGTCGCCTGATTCGTCGATGCCGCTATGGTTCCCTTTGCCCCTGCCGCCAGAGAAAGCGTGGTCGGATTGATTGTAAGTGTCGGTTTTTCCGCCGCAGCTTCCACATGTATCGTACAATTCGCCTGCTGTCCGCCGGCTTCTGCCGTAATATTGGTGGTACCTGCCGCAATCCCCTTTATCGTACCGGAACTGTCCACTGTAGCTATGCCGGTATTTCCTGAAGACCACGTGATTGTCCCGGCCGTATTTTCCTTTACTTCTATCTTTTTGGACTCTCCCACTTTTATATAAACAGGTCCTTTATCTATGGAAAGCGTTGCAGGCGGATTATTCTCGCTGACGTCCCGCGTCTGCGGCGCTGTCATCAGATAATAATCCGAGGCATCAATAGACGCCGTTGCCCCAGGCTCCATGATTGTACTTTTATCGATCTTATTATAAGAAATTTCTCCGCCGCCCGTCTGTGTGGATTTGATAAAGGGAACCGTATCCGTCAGCTTGGATTCCTCCACCACTTCCGCAACTGCCGTATCCTCCACAGCCGCATTGACTTCCGCCTCCGTTTTGATCTCCTCTTTCACGTCCACTTTTTTATAATCGATGTTTGCCTTCACTTCCACACTCTGTGTTTCCGTAGAAATTTTGTAATCCGAATATCCCTCTCCGGTAAGCTCCAGCATCCTGACCTTATAAGTACCTGCTTCAATATTCTCCTTATAGATCACACCGTCCCTGTCATCATCCGTCCAGGTTTCCGTTTTCTTTGACGGTGTCGTCACTTCCACCTGAAAAGGCACATTGGCAATCAGTTTATCGGACGCCGTATTCACAAACTTCATTTTCAGGTCCTTCACTATGGAAGTCGTTTTCAGCGCCACGCTTGCACCCTGAACGGGCTCTTCCTCCACCACCTGTGTCTCCTCTTCCAGTTCAGCAGCCGTCTCCTTCGACAATTGAGCATCCGCCACCGCCAATAGGCCGCTCTCTCCTATAATCTTAATGCCATCCAGAGAAGTTCCTACCTCCGTAAACGCAGCGACAGCTTCCTCCCGGCTCTTTGCGGTCATAAAAATAGTACCCGTAAGCACGGCAAATACAAGGACTGCCACCCCCGTAAAAGCAATCACCTTATCAACCAAAGGCGCATTGCGGAAGGCAAGAAGCACGCCTGCCACGCCCCTCTTCCTGTGGTAGGCTACGAAATCATCGTCTTCGTCGTCCTCGTCATAATCCTCATATTCCCCATCATCCACATAGTACAGATCTTCGTCCTCATCCTCCTCATAGAACTCCTCGTCCTCCGTACCATCCTCATAATAATTTACATCATCGCCGTAGTATTCCTCTTCGTAGTACTCACTTTCTTCTGCTTCATTTTCGCAGCAGCCGTCAACTTCTTCATAGTACTGTTCCCGAATATATTCCTCAGGTTCCTCTTCACCATATTCCTCTTCGGTATACTCTTCCGGCTCCTCTTCATACTGATTTCTTATATATTCTTCGGACTCCTCTCCGTAATACTCTTCCTCCTCATATTCCTCGGATTCATCCTCATAGTATCCGTCACCTTCATATTCCTCATCTTCGTAATCATCATCGTAATCATCTATATCAGGAAAATAACCCTTTCTTCCCGAAACTCCCCGTCTGTTGTTCTTTTTATGTTTCTTTTCTTTCCCAAACAAACTCATAACTATGTAACCTTTCTGTTTTTTTGCGGCACTTCCCTTTATACACAATATCTGTAACATTGTACCACCTTTTTCCTTCTAATTCAAGGATTCCCGGCAACTTCCAAAAGTTTGCAATTTGTCGATGAAAAAAAAGAAAAACTATTGACTTTTCTGGCATTTACTGCCAAAATTTAACTAACGTATTACAATATTTTTTTGAAAAAAGGGGAATTTTTCATGATGTACATGCATTATTGTAAGCGTTGCCAGAAGGTCCATATGTTAAACGGGCATAAAATGTCCTGCCCGAGATGTGAAGCGTCTCTCACGGAATTACAGATCACTTATCTTGAGTACACGAACATGTCCAGGGAAGAGCGGACGGCTTTTACCGTACGCCTGAAAGATCCTGAGCGGCTCGCAAGGCTCAGCACGACCTACCGTATGTACAAATACAGTAAGTGGTACAAGGATCTGTTAGCACAGACTCAGGACAATATTTATCCGTTTGATGTAAACAAAACCATGATAGGGCTCGCTGCAACCAACTGACAGACTTTTAAAAGTTCTGTACCGATTACTTAAAAACTGAATATGGGATAGAAAATGAGAAAGGACCGACCGGATCAGGTGGCCCTTTCTCATTTTATCAATGCAAAATACCTTAACTGCCCATTTATACCCCCCCGCTGAGGCTCTGCTGCTTCTCTTTCCCGTAAGACCGGTTAGAATCAAGGAGTTTAGCCTTTTGATCCTGGGTAATAGTGTCCGTAATATCTTTGATAAATACATAAAACAACTGATGTTCTTCTCCCCACTTGGATGTCTCCAGATGTCCCCAGTCCTCTACCCAGCGGATCTCCCCGTCCTTACGGATAATCCGGTACTGCACATAATCCATATTTTTAGTGGAACTTTCTATCTGATTTCTGATCTCCCACTGCACCCGATCTAGGTCCTCCGGATGTACCAATCCCCGGAAAGAATACCCCACCAGATTCATCAGTTCCGACATGGACTCACAGCCAAAAATATCCATCACTGCCGGATTTGCATACAGAATACGTTCCTCCTTCACAGCCTGATAAATAAAGAAAGCATCCGACATGTTCGCCAGCGTCTCCATAATACGCGCCTTGTTTTGTTCTTCCTCCTCTTTGATGATCTGATCAATGCTGCGGATCGTAACTACCGCCGTTTTAGGCTTGCCGTTCTCTCTCTCACTGACGGAAACACTGGTCTCACACCACTCATCCGGATTCCCTTCCGAAGATCGCCTGTACCGAAATTCCACAAGATCCTGAGTCTCAAGCTCCTTCCGCAGATTATCCAGAGATAAAAATTTGCGTACATCCTTCTCATTATGCCCGATAATCCTGCCGACTGCAAAATGACTCTCTACCATGCTCTCGTAGTTTCCTCTCTCCTGGAGCAGATTTTCATCGGGGTAGAGCATCCGGCAATAATTCTCCTGAAGCTGAAGATAATATACCTCCTTAAATGCCCGCACCATGCCCCCGAAAGCACCTTCATAAGCCTGCAGATCCGTTATATCCCGCAGCAGGCATCCTGCATAACCATACTCATATTGAAACAGTGTAAGCTGCAAATAATGCCCCGTAACCGAACTGTAAGCATAATGCTTCAGTTCCTCCCCCAGAAGTGCCGCATGATACGCCTTTTCAAGCAACATTTCGATATTATTTCCAAAAGCTTTGTTTATGAGATGCCGAAGGCGCTTAATATCATCGCCGCACATCCTCTCCATCTCCCGATTGATATAAATAATATCGTAATCAACGGGATCTCCATTATCGTTCAGCACAATTTTAGACAGCCCGAAACCACAGGGCAGGGTTCCGTAAAATTGTTCAAGCTGCTGAAATTCCCGTCCCTCAAACAATGGCAGCGTCGGCTGCGAACGGGCATTTTCTCTGCGATGTTCCAACAGTGCGGTGATATCTGACAGCGATGCAAAATACATCCGATGTTCATTTTTTTCCTGCAGGAAGAACATTTTGACACGAACCCACAGCATCCTGCCGTCCACCCGCAGATAATGAATATTTCCCTCTGCCCCGTCGGGGCGCCGCTCATATGCCTGTTCAAAAAGCCCCTGCAGAACACTCTTATCGTCATCTAACACATTGTTCCAGACTCTTTTGCTCAATTCCTTTGTATTGGATACATCCAGCCCTGCCAGACGATATCCCTGTTCATTGATCCGAACGATCTCTACCTGATTATGATATACATCATAGATTGCAGAAGCTCCTAAAATACTGTTCACCATCGTATCCGTAAACATGTTGCCGTCCATCAGTTCACGGACATGAAAAGCTTCCACCTGTTTTCCATGCAGACCTGTAAAGTCAAGGTGCCTCTCATCTGCCAGAGCCCTTTCAAGCTGCTCAATAGACAGAGGCTTATAATAATAATACCCCTGCATATACCGGCATCCCATACTGCGCAGCACATTTTCCTGCTGGAGGGTTTCCACTCCTTCCACGATGATCGGCAATCCCATAAGCCGTGCCATATTGACAATAGACTCTAAGATACCGATTCCCTTCTGCTCCTCCCCCACACCGATTTCCAGAAACCGCATATCAATTTTAATTACATCCACAGGAATACTTTTCAGCATGTTTAAAGAAGAATAACCGCTCCCAAAATCATCCATCATCACCAGCATCCCCGTATCCCGCAACTGATCTACGGTATTGTTGATGACAGCATCCTCTTCCGCATAGGCACTCTCCGTAACCTCGGCTTTTATGTATTTTGCCGGCAGATCATATTTCTTTAACAATTGTTTCAGATATGCGGACACGTCCATTGACATGATATCAATACGCGATATATTGATGGAGATAGGCACCGGCTGATATCCCCTGTCAATCCAGCTCCGCAGCCATTTACATACCTGCTCCCACACCTTCATATCCAGCAGATGGATCATGCTGCTTCTCTCCAGCACAGGGATAAATTTCCCCGGCGGAATCAGCCCTTTCACAGGATGGTTCCAGCGTACCAGCGCCTCCGCGCCCACCACTTTTCCGGTCATAATATCACACTGCGGCTGCGCATAAAACGTAAATTCGTCCCTCTCCAATGCCTCCGTGATCTCCGCCATCAGACACATTTCCTCTTCCAGATAGCTCTCCATCCCCGGATTATAGCAGGTAATATGCTCTCGTTCCGTTGAACATGACCGTGCCAGCGTCGCCTGGTCATGAAACACCTCCGGTTCCTGTCCGGGATCATCGATCACACTGATTCCAAAAACAGGAATGATCCCGAGCGCTCTGTCATGTCCGCTCACACCATACATGATCTCCTCCCAGAGCCGCTCTACAAGTTCCATCCGCCAGGGCATGATAAGGGCATAATTATCCCCCTCAAAATATCCGGTCACGCCGCCATGTTCTCCCCGGACAATCTCCAGACAATCCGCAACATAACGCAGAAACTGATCTCCCTTGGATCGTCCATGAAATTTGTTAAACAATCTGAAGTGGAGTATATCAATAGAAACCATGCACCAGGCACCGGCCTCCATCTCCGAAAAAAACAGCCGGGCCTCCTCCATAAAGCCCTGTGGTATAAGCAATCCTGTCAGCAAATTCTTTATTATCTCTTCTTCTGTCCGTTTGGATTTTTTATCGATTATTTCCATAACTTTATCTCCACTGTTTTTATAATTTTCCCTGTTTTCCCTTTGGTTATAATAACATATATCGTACAAACCTTCAATCTCTTATTGTTAATTCTTACCAAACATTGTTTTACAATAACATACTTGCTGCTATCCATAGAATGCCTAAAGTATAAATAAAAAAATCCCGGCATAAGCATTTTCAGCCCATACCGGGATTACCTTCTTTCCTTCTATCCACCCGCAGAATAAAAGGATATCTATTCTGTTTTTAAACAGGTTCTTCTTTCCTCCACACCATCTTATTCACAATCCCGGTATAGGACTGGATGATCTTCACCACTTTCATTGATA
>JAAWOG010000026.1 GCA_022799355.1 Lachnospiraceae bacterium
GCAAGACCACTGCTCCCGTGACCGTAAAGAAGGGTCTGGACTGGAAAACATTTTGTCATTGAAACAAAGCTTTCCGCATTTTCAATTGGACATGCACTCATATAAAGCGCTTTCCTATTACTCCGTCTTTTAGGAAGATAATTTTTGGATAAGTAAGCATCTGTAAAACATAGAGGAACAATCTGTATTTTCTTTTTTTGAATTCCATACAACTCACACATTCTGTCTGCATCATAGTCGGTAAGCGCAAATATCCAATCGGCATCCTCACAGGCTTCTTTTTCCAGTCTGAATGTGCTGTCAATATCAGCCTGTGGAATCATTTCACTTGTGTAATGATTTCGCCACAGCAGCTGATCGTATTCAACGTGAAGGCTTCTGAAGATGATGGTCTTCTTCGGAAATAGTTTCCTTGCAAGTGAAACATAAAAGAAACCATCACAGATAATCAGCTCCGCATCCCCCACAGCCTCATTCATATTTTTCGAAAATGTTGGGTTTTCCGCAAGCCTATTGAAGTACTCACAGGTATCCTCTACGCCCGTAACCGAATCATCTATAGAAACAGAACGCATAGCAATATTTTGTCCAAGCGGCTGTACTCTATCAGGATAAATCCTGCTTTCCCTTGGAACGATGATATTTATGTCATATTTTTTTGAAAGCGCTTCATACAAACCGAACGCCATAGTAAAGCCATTGATTTCATCAAACGCAAGGGAATTTCCGATTACGGTTATTTTCTTTTTCATGGGCTGCAGTCTCCTATACAATTTCAATATACGGAAACGGAAAAATAAAGTGGCCGCCCGCTTTGAGATAGTCCTGTTCCTTTTCTAAAATCCAGCTGCGAAAATGCCAGGGAAGTACCAGCATATAATCCGGTTTCATGGCTTTGACCTGTTTTTCATCCTCAATAGGTATTAGCGTTCCTGGCGTATACGCGCCGAATTTGTCTGGATTCACCTCGCCGATAACTTTAATCTGTTTCTCTGTAATACCGGCATACATCAAAACGGTGTTTCCCTTGGTGGACGCACCATACCCGCACACAAGCTTTCCTGCCTGATTCAACCTGTTCAGCAGGTCAAGAAGTTGGCTGCGATGTGCAGCGGAACGCCGCGCAAACTCCAGATAAGTTTCAGCCTTGTCCAGTTCCATCGCCTGTTCCTGCGCCAGATACCACTCAATTATCTCTGTGTTTGAGTGATAAGGAGAGGCTTGCTTTGCAACTGTAACAGCAAAGCTTCCGCCGTTTACATCGTTGGTGGTGACATCAAGAATCCGAAGACCAGCTGCATCCATGATATACTGAATCACACTGAGAGAATAGTACTCCACATGCTCGTGGGATATAGTGTCATAGCCGTTATTGTGAAGAACGAACGGTAAATAGTGCTGCTCAAGGTGCCAGATCCCATCATCGGCCATAATTTCTTCCACTTGCCGGGCAAAATCAACTGGCGACGGCAGGTCGTAGAACATAGACATGGTAGTTACAATTTTGACATTCTTATTGCAGATTTTCCGAAACGAATCTGCGGAGAAAAAATCTGTGATCAGTTCGACGCCTTCCTGATAGTATTTCCCAAACTTCTTTCCTGTTGGATCCATTCCAATCCGCCGGATTCCCTTTGTTTGGTAAGCATTCAGCGACGTACCGTCATTGGAGCCAATATCCAGGACAACATCGCCATTTTTAAGCCCATATGTTGTTTCCAGCGTATTGATTTTGAACGCGAGGTGTCTTACCATCGCTGGATTAAGTCCGGAGCGATATCCGTAATTATCGCCATACATCTCTTCCAACTGAAAACTATTCCCCAGTTGGAGCAATCCGCACTTGGGGCAGAATACCAGATTCAGCGTACCAGAGGTCAGCTTCTCTGTTTTGCACTTAGGAAAGACACCTGTTAACTCCTGTTCGCCCAAATCGAACACATCAATCAGTTCTTTATTGCCACACACCCGGCACTTTTCAAGTTTAACCACACTCATTTTATTGACTCCTAACTTATTGTGGGTACAAAATCATCTTTATACTACTTCCGACCTTTTGGTTCGTAAGTAATAACTCATGCTCGATACAAACTTTCTAGCACCTTTGCCTGCTGTTGAACATCATAGCCTGCCGCTCGAACAATTTCAGCGCCTTGCCAGCGGTCAATACGCACTTGAATCATCTCCTCCAACGCACGGCCCCAATCTGAAATGCTCAGTGGCACGCGCCTGACGGTTTCCGAAACTGCCACATCGCTTGGCACTTGATCGGACACGATACATGGCAGGCCGGAGGCAGCGGCTTCCAGCGCCACAATGCCAAGCCCTTCAAATCTTGATGGCAGCAGGAAGATGTCCATTGCCTGAAAATATACTTCAATGTCTGTTTTCCATCCCAGCATTAGTACAGCTTGTTCCAGGCCGCTTCTGTGGATCTGCTCGTTCAGATCGTCTCGAAGCTCCCCATCTCCAAGAATGATTAATTTGGACCTGGGATGTTCCCGGTGAAATTTTTTAAAGAGCTCAACTAAAAACATCTGATTCTTCTGGTAAGACAGCCTTCCGGCTGTTCCAAGGACCAAAGCGTTTTCAATCCCCAATTTGTTCCGAATGTGACTTCTTTTTTCTGCATTAAATCGATATCTTTCCAATTCAATTGCATTTTTCAAAATCCGGATTTTCTCTCTTGGAATTTGAGGGCCAAACAGCCAATCGGCCGCAAATTGAGAGCATGCCCAAAAATCTGTGGCGAGCTCTGTGGAAAAAGCCAGCCGGGCGCCTATCTCCACGCCATTTCCCATGGCAAGCAGTATCTGGCTTCCCTGCATGGAACGGATCTGGCCGCCGATGGTCTGACCTGTCACCAGCGAGTTCAGCACCGCGCTCGTCTGCAATTGTTTTGCGATCGCGGAAGCGGATACCGCGCTGCCCGCCTGATTCGATTGTCCCTGATTTACTTTTGATAAAACATCCGTTAATGTGATATTCATAGATTTTTTATGAAACTCTTCCTGTGGATGGGTGTCGCCCCATATTTTCTGATCGCTTCCATATGCTGCGCAGAGCCGTATCCCTTGTGAGAGGCAAAGCCATACTCCGGATATACCTCGTCATACTTTACCATCAGCCGGTCTCTCGTCACCTTTGCCACGATGCTTGCCGCCGCTATGGAAATACTCTTTGCATCCCCCTTGATGATGGGCACCTGCTTTACGGAAATCCCCGGAATCGTGACCGCATCATTCAAAAGCAGATCCGGCTTTTTTTCCAAAAGCCCTATCGCCTCCCGCATCGCCTCGTAGGTCGCCTGCAGGATATTGATCTCATCGATCCTCGCCGGCGCGGCATAACCGATCCCCACCGCCACAGCGCTCTCCATAATCTCCGTATATAACTCTTCTCTCTTTTTTTCGGATAGTTTCTTGGAATCATTTAGATATAGCAGACTGCAATCTTTTGGCAAAATAACCGCCCCCGCCACAACCGGACCGGCAAGAGGCCCCCTGCCGACTTCATCGATTCCGCAAATATAAGAATACTCCCCGTACTCCCTCTCATACCGCTTCATCTCCTTCGTCCGCGCAAGCTCCTTCTCATAAGCCGCGATCCGCTTCCTCGCCGCCTCGGCCGCCGCCCGCACTCCGCTGCGCTCATCCCCCGCGTACAAAGAAATAAGCCCCGGCAGATCCTCCATCTCACAATCCGAAAATTTCTTCTTTATCTCCCCGATTTTCTCCATGTTATCCTCTTCTTCCAAACAACGGCTTGCCTGCATACCGCCAATCCTGACCGAATGACTCAGGATGCCATATCACTGATGTCTCAGCTTCCCAAACTTATCAAAAGGATAAATTCTCACCCACGCCCTGCCGATAATATCATCCTCATGAATATTCCCCACCAGTTCCGCCCTGCTGTCGGTACTGTTGTTCCTGTTATCGCCCAGCACAAAATATTCATCCTCGGCCAGCTCGATCTCCTCAACCGCCCAGCCCGGATCCTGAATCACTTCCAGCCCGTAGTTTTCCTCCAGAAGCTCCCCGTCGATAAAGATATTGCCCTCCCAATCGATCTGCACCCGCTCTCCCGGCATACCGATAATCCGTTTGATATAATAAGTCTCCTCCTCATACTGAAACGGAAATACAATGATGTCAAAACGCTTGGGTTCCCGAAAACGATATGTAATCTTATCCACAATCAGATTGTCGCCATCTTGCAGCGTGGACTCCATGGAACTCCCCTGCACCTCCGTTCTCTGCCCGACATAATGAATAATAAGATAAGTCGCAATCAAAACACACAACAGATAGACACTGGTACTCAATATTTCCCTGACAACACTTTTTTTCATTCTCAAACCTATCCCTTTCTACGGCCCGTATTCCTTCCGGCATAATACATCCGTCCTCCCCGGGCGGCTGTTTCCATCCGATCCCACGGGAACGCCCTGTCAATCGCCTCAGCAGCCCGGCATATTCTCATCCGAACCGCTTTCCGAAACCGGCGGCAGCTCCAACGTAATCCTGCCAAGCCTGCCGCTCCTGAAATCATCCATCAGAAGCGCCGCCGCCTTTTCCGTGTCCAGTTCCTCCCCTTTCAAAAGACAGCCCCGCTTCCTGGCGATATCTTTCAGCAGTTCAAACGCGTCCTTTTCCTCATCCGCTTCATACCGCTTTTTCAGCACGCCGCCGTACTGCTCTTTCAGCATACCGATCAGATCTGCCGCCATATCCGTGACGGACACAACGCTGTCATTCATGGAACCGATCAGCGCCAGTTTCAGCCCCACTTCCTGGTTTTCAAACTTCGGCCACAAGATACCCGGCGTATCCAGAAGCTCCAGCGACTTATTCAGCCTGATCCACTGTTTTCCCTTTGTGACGCCCGGTTTGTTCCCGGTCTTCGTACACGCCTTTCCCGCAAAGGAATTGATAAAGGTGGACTTTCCCACATTGGGTATCCCCACCACCATCGCCCGGACCGGTCGATTTAAGATGCCCCGCTTTCTGTCCCGCTCGATCTTCTCTTTGCACGCCTCCTGCACAATGCCATGTATCGCTTTTATGCCCGCACCGCTCTGAGAATTGACTTCCAGCACAAACATCCCCTGCTTCTTAAAGTATTCCTTCCACAGTTTATTGGCGCGCTCATCCGAGAGATCCGACTTGTTCAAAAGTATCAGCCGGGACTTGTTTCTCCCTAACGCATCTATATCCGGATTCCTGCTGGCAAGGGGAATCCGCGCATCCACCAGTTCGATCACAAGATCGATCAGTTTTATATTCTCTTCCATCATTCTCCGGGCTTTTGTCATATGTCCCGGATACCATTGATAGTTCATATATCCCTCTTTTCCGCTTTTTCTTTATAATACTTTTATGAAAACTTTCCTGCCCGCACAGATGATCCGCAGCCATCCATGCCCGATGCCGCTCACACCCCGGATCTGCGCCCTCACTCGATAAACCCGATCGTATCGATGCTGCTTCCCAGCTTAAACCACGCTTTTCCCGCGATTGTCTCCTCTTTCACCGCCCCCACATTGGCCGAACGGCTGTCCTCGGAATTATTTCGGTTATCCCCAAGTACAAAATATTCTTCTTCCCCCAGCGTAATACCTTTTTCCGCAATACCGCCGTCCTCAATCATATCATAGCTGTCGCTCTCCTCATAGAAATAGCCGTCCAGATAGATCCTGCCGTCGTTGATGGCAACGGTCTCACCGGGAAGCCCGATTACCCGCTTGATATAATAATGGGTGTTTTCATTCCCATTCGGCAGAAATACAATAACATCCCCGCGCTTCGGCTCCCCGAAACTGTAACTGATTTTATTGATCAGAACACTCTGCCCGTTAAACAGGCAGGGTTCCATCGATGAACCGATCACACTGGTTTTCAGTCCCACCGAATACACAAATACAAAAGCGATCAGGACTGCCAGCACAAAAAAGAAAACCCAGCTTCCGATCTCTCTGACCACCCCGACGCTCATCGTCTTTCGTCTTCTGTAAAAATGAAGTCCTTTACTTTTCCTGGACATAAATCATCCTCATTATGTTGAAAAAGGGACTATTACAATCGTAACAGCCCCCTCTTTGTTTTCCATCCTGTAAATTTTACCGAATAGCCTCTTTTACTTTTGCCTTCTTACCGGAAAGCTTTCTCAGGTAGAACAGTTTTGCTCTTCTTACTTTACCTCTTCTTACCACTTCGATCTTCTCTACGTTGGGAGAATGAAGCGGCCATGTCTTCTCTACACCGATGCCGCCGGAAGACTTTCTTACGGTAAATGTCTCACGATTGCCGCCGTTCTGTCTCTTGATTACAGTACCCTCAAAGACCTGAATCCTTTCACGGTTTCCCTCTTTGATTCTGCCATGTACCCTTACGGTATCACCTACGTTGAACTCGTCCACTTTCTCTTTCAACTGAGCCTGCTCAATTTCTCTGATCAGTTCATTCATGTATTGTATGCCTCCTTATTTATTCGGATGTTCTTAATACTTCTGTAACAGAGGACCATCTCTTTTTTCGCAACAGAAATATTTTACCACAGGATGACATACATTACAAGAAAAATTTTATGAAAAACTTATCGCCCGGTCAGGCACCGGCTTCACCCCTGAACACGATCCCGCCCGTCTCTTCCTCCATATGCTCCACGACAGCCAGAGATTCCAGCCTGACTCCCCTCGCACGCAGTGCATCTCCTCCCGCCTGAAAGCCTTTCTCGATCACAATGCCCGCCCCGGCCAGTTCGGCGCCGGATGCTTCCACCAGTTCGATGAGTCCCTCAAGGGCTTTTCCGTTCGCCAGAAAATCATCGATCAGCAGCACTTTATCCCCCTTACCCAGAAATTCCTTCGCGACGATAATGTCATAGACTTTTCCGTGCGTATAAGATTGTACCTGTGTCGTGTAGACATCTCCCGCGATATTTTTGGTCTGCGTCTTTTTGGCAAATACCACCGGCACATGAAAACTCCGGGCAGCAATGCAGGCAATACCGATGCCGGATGCCTCTATTGTCAGAATCTTATTGACCTCCACATCCGCAAAACGCCTCTTAAATTCCCTGCCGATCTCCTCGAACAGTTCAATATCCATCTGGTGATTTAAAAAAGCATCCACCTTTAATACATTGCCCGCCTTAACTTTTCCGTCTTTTCGTATTCTTTCCTTTAAAAGTTCCATAAGTTTTCTCTCCCGTATCGCAGCGGTTCTGCCTCCTTTGCTGCTCTATGTTTCTTATGTATTCCATACAGCATCTGCTTTTTATGCCGTTTTCCCCTGCTCTGTGCTGGTTCTATGCATAGTTTAGCATGGAAAGACACAATTTGTCACCATATACATGAAAAAAATGCCAAAATACGGTTGACTATCAGGAAATTTGTGCTATAATATTTAAAGTGTATATGGCAAGCAAGTTCCGCATCGCTTTTATACACAAGAATAACCCGTTCAGTCGTAAGAACCGAAGGGACTGAAGGGAGGTCAGGGTGATTTAATGTCTAACGTTATCGTAAAAGAAAATGAATCTTTAGATAGTGCATTACGCCGTTTCAAAAGAAGCTGCGCTAAGGCAGGTATCCAGCAGGAGATCCGTAAAAGAGAACATTACGAGAAACCCAGCGTAAGGCGTAAGAAAAAATCCGAAGCAGCAAGAAAACGGAAGTACAACTAAATCAAAACGCTGAGCTGCCGCAGTCATGGTATTCATGCTGCGGCAGTTTTTTTGTTTATATTTGCTCTCTTTCACCCTTATCCCTATCTTCTGCCTGCCAAAACCATACCCCCTGTTATTCTTCATCACTCCGCTCCTGCGGCTCCTCCAGTTTCCGGAATATGATCCGCAGAAGCAAAGAGTTAAGCCACGCCACCAGTGCTGCGCCGATAAACAGCCAGAGTGAAAAACCGATCACAATGGTCTGCACCGTCAAAAACGTTGCTATTACGGGCACAAGGGTAAAAACAATGATCAACACCGTAAAGGGCAGCCTCGCAAACACCAGGATCGCCGCATTTTTCAGGGTATTTTTTACCGTATTGACAAACCTTGCCTGCAATGCAAAGGCATACACCGCCCCGCTTATCAGCAGTACCCCCATAATCAGAAACAGCACCCGCAAAATCCCCGCCACTCTTTCCGGCATCAGCACAAGGGCGGAATAATCCACAATAAGTATAATGCCAAGCAACAGAAACACCAGCCATATCGCCGTACTCTGTTTGAAATTCTCCCGAAATGCCTTGAAAAAGTCCCTTGCGATATAACCCTCTTCATTTTTAACGATCTTCAGCATCACCGTATAAAGCGCCGTGGTGGACGCTCCTATCGTGATGATCGGTATGGAACAGATTACCCAGAGTACATTTAATATAATAAAATCCGCTATCCTGCCGATTGCATTCATAATCGGATTATCAAACAGGTTAAAATTCATTTTATTTTCTGCCTTTCTTCTTTTGATGACTTATTCTACCATATTTCATCCGGAAAATCATCCGTTTCCAAAAATTTTAGGCGCAAAAAAGCGCATGGTTTATATTTATGTCTGACAAAAAAGGAACCTCCCTTCCCATCCGGAAAAGAGGTTCCCCCTGTCATACATCCTTTATCTCATGCTTCCTGCGCCTCCCATCAGCGCAGTCATCTCTTCCATACGCTCAATCGGAAACGGCGGCCTTGCCAGAGGCCTCATTGCAAGGGACATCAGCTTCATCGGATTATCATCCGCTGCGATCCGGTTGGCGCCGATCTTTCCGCACTGTCTGCACCTGTGCAGTATCGACCATTCACCGTTGCTTTTTACCCATACCGCTATCGGCTCCATATGTCCGCCGCAGTCTGACGCCCGATCTCCCGGCGTATTATCCAGATGAAGGCTCACAAGACAGTTCGGACAATGATTTCTGTGTCCGCTCCCTGCCCCTTCCGGGATTACCTCCCTTCCGCATACCTTACAGATAAAAATTTCGTTGCATGCATGATTCTTATAATAATTTTTCTCAAATGTCTTTTTCCTGTTCTCCCTGTTCATCTACGGAACCTCCTGTGTTTCAAACTTCACTTCAGAGGGTTGGAATCTCTGATGATCCGCTGGATGCTCTTCTCGGAAAGGCAGTATTTCTCTGCCAAAAGATGAACACTGCTTCCTGCACGATACTCGATACGGATCTGTGCATTTCGATATGCCAGATACTCCCTTGCCCCGCTGACGGAGCCCCAGGTATTTCGCGCGGCATCCTTCTTCGGAACATAAAGCGTCTGACCGTCAATAAATTCCTGAACAAGGGTGAGAACCTCAGATGGTAAGACATCTTCTGCTCTGATATAGCCCATGATCGCCCTCCTTATCCTGATTGTCAAGAAAGCGACGGCTATTATAATACTTATCCGGATTATATAGCCATCGCTATATGAAAACGGCAGCACTCCTCATCATAAACTTCACTCCATTCCTTTCCATAAATTATAGTATATTACGGTTCTGCAGAGCCCTTTCCAAAGAACCGTATCCTTATCATAGCAGGAAACCATACGGCAGACAACCTTAAAAATAGTTCTAACCGTTTTTGTTCCGCATCATCCCAAACATTATTTCTTTTTAAGTGGTAATTATTTCTTTCTCTGACAATGACAAAAGTGCGGCTGTTCCAAACACCCGTTATGAAACAGCCGCACTTTATTCTGCTTGTATCACTGATACAATTATCACTGATACAATTATCACCGATACAATTTATTTTATCTGTCCATCCAGCACTTTCGCCGCTTCCTCGATTGCCGCGGAGATACCTGCCGGGTTCTTGCCGCCTGCCTGCGCCATATTGGGACGTCCGCCGCCGCCGCCGCCCACAAGGCCCGCGATCCCTTTGATCAGATTGCCGGCATGAGCGCCCCTCTTCAGCGCTTCCTCCGTCACCATCGCCACAAGGTTCACCTTGCCGTCCTTGTCGGATGCCAGTACCACCACGCCTTCTCCCAGCTTCTCCTTCAAAGAATCGCCCAGATCACGCAGTCCGTTCATATCCACATTTGCCACGGAGACAGCCAGAAGTTTTACGCCCTTCACCTCCGTCACATGATCCATCACATCGCCAAGCGCATCCTTCGCCGCCCTGCTCTTCAACGACTCGTTCTCACTCTGCAGTGCTTTCATATCCGCCATCACATGCTGACATTTCTCCACAATGCCCGCAGGCGTCGTCTTTAATACCTTTGCCGCCTGATTCAGACGCTCTTCCATCTCCGCATAGTAAGCAAGCACATTGCTCCCGGTCAGCGCTTCGATCCTGCGGACGCCTGCCGCCACACCGCTTTCAGAGAGGATTTTGAACGCAGAGATCACGCCGGTATCTTTCACATGGGTACCGCCGCAGAACTCTTTGGACTCTCCCATCTCCACCACGCGCACCGTCTCGCCGTACTTTTCCCCGAACAGCGCCATCGCACCGGTCTGTTTTGCTTCCTCCACCGTCATAACCTTTGTCACAACCGGAATATTCGCTCCGATCCTCGCGTTTACAAGGGCTTCCACCTTTGCGATCTCCTCCACCGTCATCGCGGAGAAATGGCTGAAATCAAACCGCAGCCTGTCGGGATCATTGTAGGAGCCTGCCTGTTCCACATGCTCGCCCAGCACTTCCCGCAGCGCTTTCTGCAGAAGGTGGGTTGCGCTGTGATTCTTACAGGTGCTCATTCTGCGGGTTTCATCCACATGGAGCGTTGCCCTGTCGCCGGTTTTCAGCATACCCTTAGTTACCCTGCCGATATGCCCGACTTTGCCGCCAAGCAGTTTCACGGTATCTTCTACCTGAAACTCACCCTCAGCCGTAGTGATCACACCGTGATCCCCTGCCTGTCCGCCCATGGTAGCATAAAACGGCGTCTCTTTTACAAAGATCGTACCTACTTCACCATCCGTCAAGGCATTCACGATCTCGCTCTCCGTCGTCATCACCGTGATTTCGGAATCATAAGCCAGACTCTCATACCCTACAAATTCCGTTGTCACGGACGGATCGATGGACTCATAGACCGTGGCGTCAGCGCCCATATAATTCGTTACCTTCCGGGCCCCTCTCGCCTTCTCTTTCTGCTCCTTCATACAGGCCTGAAAGCCCTCTTCGGCAACGGTGAATCCTTTCTCCTCCAGAATCTCCTTCGTCAGATCAAGAGGGAAGCCGAAGGTATCATAAAGCTTAAAGGCATCTTCGCCCGCCAGTTCTTTTTTATGTTCCTCCTCCAGCGCTTCCGTCATCTCATTCAAAATGCTCAGCCCCTGGTCGATCGTGCTGTTAAACTTGTTCTCTTCCTGTGTCAGCACATTTAAAATAAATGCCTTCTTCTCTTCCAGTTCCGGATAACCGTCCTTAGAGCCTTCGATCACCGCCTCGGAAAGTCCCGCCAGGAATGTTCCCTGAACGCCCAGCTTTCTTCCCTGCCGCGCCGCCCGCCGGATGATCCGGCGAAGCACATAGCCCCTGCCCTCATTAGAAGGCATAATACCGTCGGAGATCATAAAGGTTGCGGACCGGATATGATCGGTAATAATACGGATAGAAACGTCCGTATCATACGCCTCATGGTAAGATACACCCGCGATCTCGCAGACCTTGCTGCGCAGCGCCTGCACCGTGTCCACATCAAAGATAGAATCCACATCCTGCACTACTACCGCAAGACGCTCAAGCCCCATCCCGGTATCGATATTTTTCTGTTCCAGTTCGGAATAATTGCCTTTTCCGTCATTGTCAAACTGGGTAAACACATTATTCCAAACTTCCATATAGCGGTCGCATTCACACCCAACCGTACAGTCCGGCTTCCCGCAGCCGTATTTCTCGCCTCTATCATAATAGATCTCGGAACAGGGGCCGCAGGGGCCCGAACCATGCTCCCAGAAATTATCCGCCTTGCCAAACCGGAAAATCCGCTCCGGGGCAATGCCGATCTGCTTATTCCAGATCTCAAAAGCCTCCTCATCCTCTTCATAGATGGAAGGATAAAGCCTGTCCTCAGGAAGTCCCACAACTTTTGTCAAAAACTCCCAGCTCCATGCGATGGCTTCCTTCTTGAAATAATCTCCAAAAGAAAAGTTCCCTAGCATCTCAAAAAAGGTACCATGGCGCGCCGTTTTACCCACATTTTCCAGATCTCCTGTCCGAATACACTTCTGGCAGGTCGTCACCCGTCTTCTCGGCGGAATCTCCTGCCCGGTAAAATAGGGCTTTAAAGGCGCCATTCCCGAATTGATCAGCAATAAACTGTTATCATTGTGAGGCACAAGAGAAAAACTCTTCATTTTCAGATGTTCCTTGCTCTCGAAAAATTCCAGAAACATCTTTCGCAATTCATTTACGCCGTATGCTTTCATTTTGTTCTCCATTTCCGTACTGTTCTTTATTCCCTGTAAAAATCCTGCTCTGAAAATCGATTGCTCCGTAACTTTCAGTTTAAAAAGTAAACTTATCGGCAAAGTAAGCATCCAGTTCGTCAATGGCAACACGCTCCTGCTCCATGGAATCCCTGAAGCGCACCGTCACCCTGCCGTCCGTCTCGGAATCAAAGTCGTAGGTCACGCAGAACGGCGTACCGATCTCATCCTGCCTGCGGTATCTCTTACCGATATTGCCTCTGTCGTCAAACTCACAGTTATATTTTTTGCTCAGCGCCGCATAAATCTTTTCCGCACCCTCATTTAATTTTTTGGACAGCGGCAGCACCCCGATCTTAACGGGCGCAAGTGCCGGATGGAACCGCAGAACGGTCCTCATATCGCCGCCTTCCAGCTCTTCCTCATCGTAAGCCGCACACAGGAACGCCAGCACCACACGGTCCGCGCCAAGGGAAGGTTCAATTACATAGGGCACATACTTCTCCCCCTTGCTGTCATCAAAATAACTCATATCCTCGCCGGACACTTCCTGATGTCTGGTCAGGTCATAGTCTGTCCTGTCCGCGATACCCCACAACTCTCCCCAGCCGAAGGGGAATAAAAACTCGATATCCGTGGTGCCCTTGGAATAGAAACAAAGTTCTTCCTGCGCATGGTCTCTCAGCCTCATCTCGTCTTCTTTCATGCCGAGAGATAAGAGCCAGTCTCTGCAGAAGCCTCTCCAATACCGGAACCACTCCATATCCGTCCCCGGCTCACAGAAAAACTCCAGTTCCATCTGCTCAAACTCTCTGGTACGGAAGGTAAAGTTCCCGGGTGTGATCTCATTTCGGAAAGATTTACCGATCTGCCCGATACCAAACGGCAGTTTCTTCCGGGAAGTTCTCTGTACGTTTTTAAAATTTACAAAAATACCCTGGGCTGTCTCCGGTCTTAAATACACCGTATTTCTCGCATCTTCGGTCACGCCCTGGAATGTCTTGAACATCAGATTAAACTGACGGATATCCGTAAAATTATGCTTGCCGCAGGTAGGACAGGGCACGTTGTGCTCCTCGATAAAATTCTTCATCTCCTCCTGGGAATAGGCGTCGATGGGCCTGCCCAGATCGATGTGATTCTCCTGCGCATAGTCCTCAATGATCTTATCCGCGCGGAACCGCTCCTTACATTCCTTACAATCCATCAGCGGATCGGAAAAACCGCCCAGATGGCCGGAAGCCACCCATGTCTGGGGATTCATTAAAATGGCGCAGTCCACACCCACATTGTAGGGATTCTCCGTGATAAATTTCTGCCACCATGCCTTCTTTACATTATTTTTCAGTTCCACACCCAGATTGCCGTAGTCCCATGTGTTGGCAAGCCCGCCGTATATCTCGGAACCGGGATACACAAATCCCCTTGCCTTCGCCAGCGCTACGATCTTCTCCATTGTTTTTTCCATAATTCTCTCCTTTTTATTCCAGTTCCGTATCCATCCTACCATTACACCGGTTATCTAAGACAATTTCCTACTGCTTCGCATCAGAAAATTGTCTTGTGCAATGTCCGGATGGATACTGTTTTCCTGTTCCAGTTCCGTAAGCGCCCTTCCAGTACCGATTTCCGCAGAGATATTTCCAGACGCACAGCGTCTGTAAATCCTCTGGGTACTGTACGCGCGCTTACTGTTTTCCAGTTCCGTATCACCAGTATTTTTTTATTTAACCGTTCAATAAAATATATGCAAGGTCATCCGTCTCGGAAACTTCCACCGCGTTCTTTCCCGCCACAGTCACATTGTCGGAAATATAAAGAAGCCCGTTTTGCGTGCTGATCTGCACCGGTGCGCCCAGGTTCATCTCATTGTCATAGATGATGATCTTATTCTTTCCCATGGACAAAATATCGTCTTTCCCCTGCAGTACTTCCTCGCCTTCCGCGCTCTGCAGCTTTATCTCCAGATCGAATCCCTGTTCAAATGCATCCTCCACCGTTCCATAGAAAAAAGGAGCCCTCAGGGCAGGATCTACCGCCACGACATCCATGTTCATAAATCCGTCAAAAGCCTCCGCATCAGGGAATGTCATCACAACCTTCACTACGCCGTCGCCAGATTCCACAGCCGTCACCACGATACCGTTTTCTCCGCTCAGATGGCTGCTGTTGTACAGATCCGTCTTTTCCTGCATCATGCTCTGCAGCGCATCCGCCGAGCCCTCACCGAAATCCTCTACCATCGTATGCTCTATCGTCCCATCCTTCTGTATCGCAATGGTCGTCACCTCCGCCGTCGCCTTCCCGCAGCCCGTTAAAAGAAATACCATAAGCATCACAAGCGGCACTCTATTCCATTTTTTCATAACTGTTCTCCATTTCCTGCTTTTTTAGGGCATAACATACTTATTATAATCGACCGAACCCTATTTTTCAATATGCAAATTTCCGGTTCGCACAGCATACTCTTTATCTTTTTCAGTGCCAGACCATGATTATTTTTTTATCAGGCCCTCCTCACAATTTATTACATCTTTGATATATTTGCCTTACTATCCTTTAAATTCCAAATTGCTCTCTGATTTTCTTTATTTCTTCAACACTGCATCCACTTGATTTTGCAATCATCTCATTATCTTTCTTACCTTCCAGTATTTCCTGGCAGATGCGGATCCCTATCCCCATCCCCTCTTTCCGCCCAATTTTTTTGCCCTTTTCAATTCCGATTACCTCTCCGTCATCCCGCAGCACTTTATCATAAAGTTCCTGATCAAACTCATAGATCCCCATCTCTACAATCTCCTCTCTGCTCTCTCTGAAAAACTCTGCAAGAATACCCTCAGAAATACACTCATCCACTCCTCTAATGTTACAACTTCCAGTTCTTCTTCGTTCTCATAAGCCGTACCATTCATCGCGTTATACAATGACAACAGGTTCTTTCTGTCTTTGTACAACAGACAAGCCTCTGCTTTTCCTGCTTTTCAATTTTATTTGTTATGAATCATAAAGCAGGACTTTCAAAGACACCTTTCGGCATGATACGGCTGACTGCCGCAAAAACTAATTTATAGAATATATTTATGAAAATAATCTGCTTTCCCCTGACTATATCATGAAAAGCCAATTACTTCAAGCCGGAAATTCGACAAAATAACAATCATGGTTATTTTGTCGAATTTCCCTCAGCACTCCTTTCCCCCATTCCTCCCATCCCCGGTCTTTGGCGCATACGGCCTCATCCCGGACCGGATCAGCTTTTTATCTCTTCCGCCTCCCGATACAACCACAGATAACCGTATCCATCCAGCTCCAAAGCATTTCCCGAAAGTTTCTTTCCGGTCACCAGATTGACAAAGCCTTTTTTGTCTCCCAGTATACTCTCATCCACCGCCGCCGGCGCATCGCTGAAATTGTAATACGCTATAAACTTCCTTCCGTCCAACGCCCTGCTGATCCCCAGCACATGAGGATTGCCGCTCTCAAAGACAGAAGTTTCCGCCTTCATACCGAAGATCTCATGCGCCGCGCGTATCTTCTCCAGTGTCCGCAGCGCTTTAAAAATCCTCTCGGGCACTTCTTCTTTTGCGTCCTCTTTCGCACTTCTTCCCCGGCGTGCCGCCGAATCCGGGTTGTGAACGTCAAACTTTACATGATCCCACGGAAAACTGCCCCGATGGAGATAACGGCTGTCCGCCCGTTTATCAGGATCTTCCTTATAAGTATAATCATTTAACTGTCCGATCTCATCCCCGCTGTAGAGCACCGGAATCCCGCTCTGGGAAAGCAGATACGCATGAAGCATCACAATGCATCGGATCGCCTTCTCCGTTTTTGGCTCATCCTTCTCATAGAGAGCCGCCTCCAATCCGCTTAATGACGCCGTAGTGCCGCAGAGCCTTGCATCCCCCAGCCTTGGATCATCATTGTAGAGTTCTCCTCTGGCCTCGCTCCCCGCCCACTTGCCGGTCAGATAATCATTCAGATACTTTTTATGCGCCACTTCATCGGTCCCGAACCGCCTCATCCAGTCGTAATCCAGTCCCCAGCCGATATCATCATGGCAGCGCAGATAATTGAGGAATACATATTCCTTCGGCAGCACAAACACCTGCTCAAGCTGCCGCTTCAACAAAGCCACATCCTTTGTCGCCACCGTATGCCAGGTGCTCGCCATGGTGGTCACGTTATACAGCATATGGCATTCCGGCTTCTCCACGCTGCCAAAATAAGGCACCACCTTCGCCGGCTCCATCACCACCTCCCCAAGCAGGAGAACGCCCGGGCAGACGATCTCGCCGATCAGCCGCATCATCCGCACAAGAGTATGTACCTGAGGAAGGTTCCTGCAGTTTGTGCCCAGCGTCTTCCAGATGTAGGGCACCGCATCCAGCCGGATAATATCGATGCCGCAGTTTGCCAGAAACAGCATGTTCCCGACCATATCGTTGAACACCACGCAGTTCTCATAGTTCAGGTCCCACTGATAGGGATAAAAGGTCGTCATAACTACCTGGTGACAGTCCTCCAGCCAGGTAAAATTCCCCGGCGCCGTGGTGGGAAATACCTGTGGCATGGTCTGTTCAAAGCGTCCCGGAATATCCCAGTTGTCATAAAAATAATAGCGCTTTCTGGCTTCCGGATCACCTGCCCTCGCCGCCTTCGCCCAGGCGTGGTCCTCACTGGTATGGTTCATCACAAAATCCATACAGCAGCTCATACCCTTTTCATGCATCTCCTTTGTCAATGCTTCCAGATCCTCGATCGTCCCCAGCTCCGGCTGCACCTTTCTGAAATCCGCCACCGCATAGCCGCCGTCGTCCCTTCCTTTCGGGCTCTCCAGCAGAGGCATCAGATGCACATAATTCACGCCGCAGGACTCGATATAGTCCAGTTTTTCCCTGACGCCCTGTAACGTCCCGGCAAAAGCGCCGGTATAAAGCATCATCCCCAACAGCTCATTGTTCTTATACCAGTCCTTATCCTTCTCCCGCGCCCGGTCCAGCTTCTTTAAGCCGGCATCCCGCTTTTCATAATACTCATACATGGAATCGCAGAGCCACTCAAACCCCTGCATGTCATTGTGATAAATCTCACAATACAGCCATTTCAGCTCGTCGATCCTCTCCTCAAACCGTTTTTTGTATTCCGCCTTCTGCGTTTTTGTGCTCATCTGTTCCCTCCTGTCCTCTCTGCGCACCTGCCACGCCGCAGGATATAGATCTATTCTTTCTTACCGCAAAAACATCCTCACTTCTCCTCGATCCTCACCACCAGCCTCGACGCATGTACTCCTCCATGATATACCCGGTTATGCGCCGTTACAACCGTAGTGCCGTGATACCCGTCAACCGTATTGCTGTTGGGGAAAATAAAATTTTCTGCCCCCGATGTGACCGTCATCCTGATACGGTGCCCTTTCTTAAAACAATTGGATATCTTTGTCGTGCGTATTTTCAGGCAGGCAATCTCACCCTCCCTTAAAAATTCCGACTTCCCGAAACCGTTTCTGTAACGGGCGCTGAGCATACCGTCGACAAGCTTGATCGAACGCCCGCTCTCGTCCACATCCGTCACCCGCACGATAAAATCCGTGTCAGGCGCATCGGAGGAGATATACAGCTCCGCCATCATATCCCCTGTCACAACCATATCCTGTGAAAGCGGCGCCGACGTATAACAGAGCATATCCTGCCGCTTCTCCTCCTGCGTATAGTCCTCCGGCACTTCCAGTTCATTCTCAGACATATCCACAATATGTACCACCGGATTCTTCGGATCGTAGAGATAGCCGTCCGACAACTCCCGCCCAGGTTTTTCGAACACAAGCCGCCCGTCCCCCTCCGAACCGTTTGCTCCGCCCTCACCGTCCAGATAAAGAGCGGTCAGTTTCGTCTGAGGCACAGGCCAGTTTTCGGCGGTTTTCCACCGCTCTTCCCCTACCGTATAATATTCCACCGGCGCGCTCTTTTCTATCCCGTTTTCCACGCCTTTCAGATGATACTCAAACCATTTGAAATACAAAAGATCCAGATCAAACCGGAGCGCACTGCTGCCAAAGGATACGCCGTGCATGTCATATCTGCTGTTTCCGCTGTGCTGCCAGGGGCCAAGGATCACCTTCCGCATCCCCGCCGGAAAATCATGGACGATCTCCAACGCCTCCGTGGTTCCCATACCGTTGTCGTCAAACCACCCGGACTGGATCAGCGCCGGAATCTTTGCCCCCTTAGAGCGCTCCCGCCAGTTGGTACACCGCCAGAACTCATTATAGTCGCTCTTCTCCAGCCATTTTGTCAAAAAAGGAACCTCATAGCCAAGCGCCTTTTTCGGTATATCGGTCAGAGGACGGATTTTCAGCACCTCCTCCCAGTCATCCCGCTCCATCAGCTCCGGGCGGAACTTTTTCCCGGAGACGGAGAACGCCCAGGCGAGAGAGCCCGAAGTAAAGCAGCCGCCCCTGCGCGGCAGATCTACAAAGGCACTGCCCGCGCACACAACACTGATCAGCGCTTTCAGATAAGGATTTCCGCTCGCCGCGGCCGCCCACTGCACAAAGCCCAGATAGGAGCCGCCCACCATACCGATTCTCCGAGTGCACCAGCTTCTTGAGGCGATCCAGTTCAGCGTATCGTCCCCGTCCTCCACCTCGTGACAGTTCGGCATCCACTCCCCTTCGCTCTCATTGCGCCCCCGCACATCCTGAATGACAACGGCATACCCCCGCTGCACATAGCGGTAATAGGCCTCGCACCCCTCCTCCTTGCCATAGGGCGTCCGCACAAGGACCGCCGGAACAGCCTCACCGATTCCCTTCGGCAGATAGACGTCAGCAGAGAGTTTTACCCCATCCCGCATCGGCACCTCAAACTTCCCGAGATACTCCACCGGATATAGCTTTTCATCGCGCCACGCCTCTCTCCACAGCCTTATCACTGTCCGTTCCTCAAAGCCTTCCTCCACCAGCACCGCCGCCAGTTCCCTGACCGGACAGTTTACCGCAATAAGACGCCCCTCTTCCATCTGCTTATTATTGGGGAACTTTACATCCCTCTGCAGATAATGAATCCCGTCTTCACTGGTATAGCGCTCTTTCTCCAATGCAAATTCGCCCGTTCCGCTCAGATGCCGCTCATATAAAGCCGCTTTCCGCATTGTCTCCATCAGATCGATTTTCAGAAAAGAGAGGAAAAAATCGTTGTCCTCCTTTGACAATACTTCCCACTCTCCCAGTTTCCCGGAAAAGACATCAAGTTTACATAATAACACCTGCGTCCCTTCTGCCTTTAATTTTCCGTAAAGGATTCCCGAAACATACATGTGAAAGATTCTCGTTTCCTGTTTCATGTTATCTCCATTTCCGGGCTCCTTTGTTTCGCCCTCCACAAAGCATATTGATTAGCTATTTTTAAAAATCAAAAGAAAGCCCAAGCCCCGGCTCTTCCGACAGCGTATAGACGCCGCCTTCCACCGTAAAGCCCCCGGGCATACCCATCTCGGGATCTACTGCGCTCATAAAGCTGTCGCAGTCGGCTTCCGTCACATTATGCTTCGCCGCCACAAAGCCGACGCCGGCGGCTATGGAAACTTTTGACTCCAGCATACAGCCCACCATACACTCCACATGGTTTGCCTCAGCCACCGCGTTGATCTTTTCCGCCGGGTACAGCCCGCCGCACTTCATCAGCTTGATATTCAGAATATCCGCCGCCCCCAGTCTGCAGGCTTTCGCCGCATCCATCGGGGAATGAATGGATTCATCCAGCATAATCTTCAGATCCACTTTGGACCGCACAAACGCCGAGCCCTCCAGATCCCAGCCGGGAAGGCACTGTTCCACTGCCTCCACGCCCACCTTCTCAAAAGCCTTTAAGGTTTTCACCGCATCGCCCACCGTATATCCCTGATTGGCATCCACCCTCAGCCGGATATCCGGACCTACGGTCTCCCGGATCAGCGTCAGCGCCCTGATATCATCCGCCGGACAAATGCCCGCCTTAACCTTTAAAATCGTGAAACCGTCCCGCTCCACTCTCTCCTTCGCTTCCGCCGCCATCGCCTCGGGCGTATCGATGCCTATGGTCATATCCGTGACAATACTGTTCGATTCACCGCCGAGTACCTTATACAGCGGCTGGTTCATGATCTTTCCCCTGATATCATACAGGGCAATATCCACCGCCGCCTTCGCCGATGTATTGCCGCTGATCAGCCGGTCCATCATCTGATGGATGCCTTCAATATTCATAGCGTCCATACCGATAAGCCCCTGCCTGAACAATTTCAGCACCTCCAGCACCGTGGCGGTATTTTCCCCCGTCACCGGTTCAAAAGGAGCCGCCTCGCCGATGCCCCAGATCCCTTCGTCGGTTGTGATCTTCACAAGCACATTTACCGCATGGTCCTGTACCGCAAAAGCGATGCGGAAGGGTTTTTTCAGCGGAATCTTTATGGTTTCCACTTTCAGATCCGTAATCTTCATCTTTACTTCCTCCTGTTTACTTTTTATATGTATTTGTATTTCTTACAAAAATTACTTCCGGTTTCCGTTTATCCGACACCCTTTTTCATGCCGCTTACAGGCTCTCCAGCATCTCCAGACTCTTAAAACGGTGCCCCCATATCTTCTCCCGATACGCCGCCGCAACCTCCTGGAGTTCCAAAAGCACGCTCTCTTTCACCGTAAAAGTATATATTTTTTCCACAGAAGTATATGTAATATATTCCAGCGCATAAACCGCCGACTCCGAAAGTTCCTTTCCGCCGGGAACCCCGGGAAATTCCCCGTTCACCGCCATCGCCTTACACTCATAAACCGCCCGCACCAGACGGTCATCCAGATGTTCATGCAGCAGCGCTCTCAGGGACTGATACAACAGTTTCAGCATTTCCGCCTCATCGTTGTTTTCCCTCGTATAGTAGTCCGCCACCTCCAGAAAATACATGCCGTAGCATGCCCCTTCCAAATCTCCCCGCAGCTTCTCAAAATAATTCGCGATCTCCGCATCCGCCATCGTATAGGAATTTCTGCCGGCGTACAGTCTGAACTTTCCAAAACAAAAGGGGCTGACCGCCGCCATAAAACGGTTATTCTGTTTTCTTGCGTTTCGGGCAAAGGCGGAAATCTTTCCTTTTTCCACGGTCAGAATCGTCACCGCCCTGTCATATTCACCCACGGGAATGGATTTCAGTACGATTCCCGTCACCTGTAAAAAATCCTGCATGAGCGCCGCTTATCCTTTCCCCCTGTCCATATCCGCCTCCGGCAGTATTACCGTTCCTTCATCCTCCCGAAAACAACCGCAGTAGCGCAGATAATCATCCACCCTGCCGCTGTTCCAGAATCTGTCCCATTCTTTTGTCTCTTCTTCATCCCGCCTGACAGACATACCGCAAGCCCTCCTCCTGTGTCGAAAACACCCGAAAAAATCCGGGTGCTTCATTTGTTTTATGAGTATTAGGGTTTGCATTTTCTCTGTTTTTATTCCGCTCTGTCCTCTTTGGCAGATACTCCCATCACCAGCGAAAAAAAATTTTCTCCGGCAATCATCCTTCGTCCTCACGATAGCCGAAATTTTTCAGCAGGATATCGCTGTCCCGCCAGTCCTTCTTCACTTTCACCCAGAGCTGCAGATTCACTTTGCAATCCAGCATCTTTTCAATATCCACCCGGGCAGAGGCACCGATCTTTTTCAGCATGCTCCCCTGCCTGCCGATAATAATCCCCTTGTGGGAATCCTTCTCACAGATAATCGTCGCCTCGATATCGCAGATTTTTCTGCGGTATTTCATACTCTCTATCGTCACCGCGATACCATGGGGGATTTCCTCCTCCAAAAGGCGCAGTCCCTTTTCCCGGATCAGTTCCGCCACGATCTGGCGCTCCGGCTGGTCCGTCACGGTATCCTCATCATAAAAAGGCTCCCCGTAGGGCAGGTATTTATAAATCGTCTGCAGAAGATCCTCCGTATTCTCCGCTTTCAGGGCGGAAACCGGCACGATCTCCGCCCCCTCAAGTTCTTTATGATAGGCATCGATGACAGCAAGCAGTTCTTCCTTTTTTACCGTATCGATCTTATTGATCACAATAATAACAGGCGTATTTACTTTCTTAAGCTGCCCGATAATATGCTGTTCCCCCGCCCCGATAAACGTGGCAGGCTCCACCAGCCAGAGCACCACATCCACATCCTTCAACGTGCGCTCCGCCGCCGATACCATATAATCGCCCAGCCGGTTCTTTGCCTTATGGATGCCCGGCGTATCCAGAAATACGATCTGCCCCCTCTCATCGGTGTAGACCGTCTGAATCCGGTTTCTCGTGGTCTGCGGCTTCTTTGAAGTGATAGCGATCTTCATGCCGATCAATGTATTCATTAAAGTGGATTTCCCCACATTGGGCCTGCCGATCAGGGCGGCAAAGCCTGATTTGTTATTTGCTGCTGTCATAATTTTCCTCTATTCCGGTTCCGCATTCGTCTACGAGATGCATATAAGGGGGGAGTAAATATGAACCTGATAATACACAGCTTCATATTTCTCCCATGCATCTCTTCGACTTCTGCTGTTTTAGTTCCGCATCCGTCTACGCAGTACACCTTCAGAGGACTAAATCCCAGCCGCTTCGCGTCTGCCATTTGTCCTGTGCGCTGCTTCGACTTCTGCTGTTTTTGGTTCCTCTCTTATTTTTCCGGCATATTCTTCGGCAGTTTCTCAGCCTCCTGCGGCAGTTTGCCGGACAGTGGGTTCTCTCCCTGATTATCCTTCGGCATGTTTTCCTGCGTTTCAGCCGTATCTGCCGATATCTGCTGCCTTTTCAGACGCCTTTTTTCCTTTTTCTTCTTCTCGCGCTTTACTAACGCAAAGAGGATCAGCAATACGACCGCAATCACCACAAGCCATGCCAGAATATAGGGAATATAGATCACAATGCTGATAAAAAGATTCTCGATATCCATTCCCAGTCCATACAGATTTTTTGAAAATCCGTTCTTTATCCGCCCCCAGGTGGTGGGCTCCTCAGGCGGCGTCAGCCTCTCTACTTCCTGAACATGCAGGTACACCGTACTGTAATTGATCTTATTGTCGTATGTACGGAGCTGGGATTCCATGCTCTCAAGCTCATATCTGACATCCGCCAGCTTATCCTCTATGGCGATCAGATCCTCCACCGTCTCCGCCATATCCATCAACTCAAGAAGCCTATCCTGCTCCGTCAAAAGCGCTTTTTTACGGCTCTCGAGATCCACATAGGCAAGAGTTACATCCTCCACACTGGTGGATTTACTCGTGATATTGCTGTTTTCCTCCATCATTGTAAGAAAACTCCCCAGCTTATCCGCCGGAACCCGCACCGTCAGGGAAGCATTTCTGTTTTCAATCCTGTTTCCGTAATAATCACTTTTCCCGTTCCACTGTTCGCTGCTTTCAATGTAGCCGCCCATTCCTGCGATCTGCTTTTCCAGATTTCCCATCAGCTCATCAAAGTATTCCGTTTCCGCCGACAGGTACATTGTCGTAATCAGCTTCCGGTCCGCCCGGGGATCTTCACTCACCTCCGGTGCCTTCGCTTCCGCTCCCTCAGCCTCATAATCCGTCTCTTCTGCTACGGCCTCTTCCGCCGGCGCCTCTTCCGCCTTATAACCGCTTTCTCCGTAGCCCGTATCATAAAGATATTCCTCCTGGTTAACCGTAGGCGCCGCTGCTATCGCCGATGTATCCGCTGCTCCCCCGCTCATCACCGCGCTGCCGCAGCCCGAGAGCAAAAATGCTGCCCCCGCCGCCAAAAGTAATGCATGTAAACGCTTCTTTCCCATAACGATCCTCCTATTCCAGTCCCGCAGATGTCTGATTCCAGTTCCGCATCCGTCTACGAGATGCATCTAAAGGGGTAACCATGCATCTCTTCGACTTCTGCTGATTCCGGTGCCGTACTCAGGAGAAAAGCTGTTCCTTCCTCCCGAATCCGTCCGCTTCCTTTATCTTTTCCTCTCTGCCCACAACGCAGAGACAGTCCTCTGACAAAAAGGCTCTGATATGCTTCGCCAAATCTCGTATATTTTCTACACTCACGGATAAAATTTCATCCCGCTCCCGCTGCAATTCCTCCTCCGTCTGTCCGGTCAGGTAGCCGCCCAGCGAAAAGTTTCCTTTATCCTGCGGGGTTTTCGGCACATCGAGCTCACTGATTGCACCGATCAGGTATTGCGTCAGCTCCTCCTCGTCCCCCTGCCAGTTTTCCACATAATCCGCCGCCGCCTCATAGACCGCCACGGTATTTTCCAGATTCGGATCTCTGTAAGAGACAAAATAACTCTCGCCGGTTTTACCAAAGCTGCACATACAGCCGTATGCGCCGCCCTTCACCCTGACATTGTTCCAGAGATAATCGTATCCCATCATCACCCGCAGAACCCGCAGCGCCCCGGTGTAGGAAAGTCCCTTTGTGATAAAATTGCCGGCACGGCACACATACTGCACCTGGGATGCGGTCAGAAAACCTTCATTCTTTTTCTCTGTCACAGGACGGTATTTTTCCTTTTCTCCATCGCACTCTCCGGCAAACAGGCTCTCCTTAAGCTGCGCCACAAGCTCCGGCAGTTTTTCATACCCTTCCTTCGATGCCGTATAATCCACCAGCAGATTCTCGGGACGGAACAAAATTCTGACAAGCCTGCCCATATTGACAGCCAGCTCCGCCTTCCTCTCCTCAAAGTGCTCCGCAAGATCCGCCACCAGACGGTACTGCGTCACGCCGCCGATCTGCTCGTTAGAAGCCGCCGCTTCGGAAAAATAGGACAGTGCCCGCATCGCCGCAACCGTATGGCCGCCGGAGAGCATCGCAGACTGCATCTTTGATTTGACCTCCTCCAGCAGCTCCCTGAGGCGCTTATAATCGGACCACTTTGTCTCCTTTATCATGATCAGGGCAAGCCGGAAAGCCTCCGGCAGCTTATCAAACAGCACCTTTGCCTTGATATCGAATCTCACCTTGTAATCCGATAAATCCGCCTTGCTGTAAGTATTGGTCACACACGCCATACCGCCCGTCTCGATATGCATCTCATGAAACAGTTCCCCGTAACTGTAGCTGTCGGTATCGATCAGCCCCATCATGTTCTTCAAAAGCCCCAGATAGGGAAACAGCTCCCCGGGCACATGGGAACAGTCAAAACTGAGCCTCAGATACCCGATCCCGTTGGTAAACAGCTCATGGTACAATACGGGAACACCGGCGGCACTGCGCAGATCATTTACATACCTTTCCGCCTCTTTCCTGATATCCTCCCTTGTCAGATGAGGAATGCAGGCAAGCGCCTCCGGCGTATCACCTTCCTCCTGATATGCCTTTAACTCCTCTGTCCGCTTTACAATATCCTGCAGCTCCTCCTCGGAGAGCGTCTCTTTATAAGCCTGCAGCTTCTCAAAAAGCGCTTTATCCCGCTTCGCCGTCAATCCCTTCTCCGGCACCAGCACCACAACACTGCCATGTTCATTGTCAAGAAGATGCTTCCTGATCAGTTCCTCAAAATAGCCCTCCTCGATCTTTTTCTTCAACACTGCAAATGTCTCGTTCGCCTCCACATGGATAAACGGCGCCCTCTCATCATACAGCCAGGAATCCAGCATCTGCAGCCCATACATCAGCCCCTTCGGATAAGAACCAAAGTCCGCCTCCCTGTGTTTCAATTCAAAATAATTCAGCCCCGCATATAAGGACTTTTTATCAATGCCCTCCTTCGCCAGTTTTGTCAGTACTCGCTTATAAGTGGCAAGAAATGCCTCCTTTTGTTGCAGGTTTGCGTTTTTCGCAATCACGGAAAAATAGGGCTGTCTGATCCCCTCATCAAAAATACTGTAGGCTTCCGTCCCGATCCCCTCATCGATCAGCGCCTGCTTCAGCGGCGCCCCGGGGGCGGAACAAAGGGCATAATCCAGAATCTGGAAAGCAATATACAACTCCCTGTCTAAAGAACTTCCCACCACCCTGCTCATAGAAAGATAGGTATTGAACTCCTCCGACTCCCCCTCGGAAATCGGATAACTCTTTTGGATCTCTTTCACCGCCTCAAAAGGCTTCTGCAATCCGATCCCGGAATCCACCGCCAGATGATCAAATTTTGAAAGATATTCCCTGTCCAGAAACTCCAGTTTTTCCGCCATATCCATATCGCCGTACAGATAAATATAGCTGTTGGAAGGATGATAATATCTCCTGTGGAAATTAAGAAACTTTTCGTATGTCAGCTCAGGGATCACCTCCGGATCACCTCCCGACTCAAACCCGTAGGAAGTCTCCGGAAACAGAGAATTTAAAATCTCCCGCTCAAGCACATCATCAGGAGAGGAAAACGCCCCCTTCATCTCATTGTAGACAACACCGTTCAGCGTCAGCTCATCTTCCACTGACTCCATCTCATAGTGCCACCCCTCCTGCCTGAAAATTTTCTCTTCCTTATATATATTCGGATAAAAGACCGCATCCAGATAAACATGCATCAGATTCTGAAAATCTTTATCATTGCAGCTTGCCACCGGATAGACCGTCTTATCGGGATAGGTCATCGCATTTAAAAACGTATTCAGACTTCCCTTCGCCAGTTCAATAAAAGGATCTTTTACCGGAAAATGTTCCGATCCGCAGAGCACCGTATGCTCCACAATATGGGCAGCCCCCGTGGAATCCACCGGCGGCGTCCGAAAACCGATATAGAATACCTTGTTCTCCTCATCATTCTCCATCAGGATCACCCGCGCCCCGCTCTTTTTATGCCTCAGCACCGTCCCCTTCGAGTTCAGCTCCGCAATATCCCTCTCCTCAACCGTCTCATACCCGTTAAAATTTCTCATTAAAATCCTCCGCATCATTTATAATATACAATCTTATGATTCCCCACTGTTTCTATAAAGTTCATCTCTACTATCTTACCACAATTTTCATGTTTTTAAAGCTACATTTTCAAATATATTCCCTGCCTGCCCTTTCCCTTTTCCGCAGCCAGCCGGGACAGGGCGTTTACATCCTGTGAGGACTGTAGAAAAACGCCGGTACTTGGCGAGGTATTTTCGAGCCTAGTATCCGCTGCGTTTTTCTCCAAGCGAGAGCGTGTCCGAACAGGATGTAAACACCCTGTCCCGGTGTCCACGCACAAAATTAAAAGAACAGGCAGGGCGAACCCTAACCTGTTCAGTGTAAAAGGGGAATTTTACCAAATTTTCAATCGCAGGAATCTTACTATCTTGACGTTTTCCTCCCGCTATCCATACAATACCAGATTTCTCGACATTTTTCAAGCTTTTTATCCTAAATCACAAAAGAAACGAGCGCAAGTTTCGACAAAATCAGCTCCTGTACGACAATTCCGTCCCTCTTTTTCCGCGGGAGGGGAATCGCCGCAAATTCTTCCAAAGTCACTGTTTTCTCCCAGTAAACCCGCTCGCTTTTTCCCTGCCTTCCCAGTCTTTCCACAAGGACACTGATCTTCAGCTTTATCTTAAGCTGCTCATAAGTCCGATAGGAAAAACTTCCGGGCTCCATATAATAAAAATCACTCTCAAGAGAAGTATCGGGATCTGTTTCTTTCAGAAGATAATGCTCTATCACCGACTTAAACTTAAATGCCATCTCGGGATTGTGCATCAGTTCCCGATAGGTATATTTCGCCCCGATATAAATGCGGCTCACATCCTGCAGCATATACTTAAAATCCTCATAAACCACCGCAGAACTTTTCCCGCTTTTCTTTTTCTCTCTCACACTCTTCCATGTATCTTTTAACAACTGAAATGGCATTTTATATACGTTATCCTTTTCTCAAACAATCGGTACATTACCTTCACGGACAAATCGTATCAGTCCTTCAAATCCTCTATCACATACCCGCTGAGCCGATACACATCCCGGATCTCTTCCTCCGGAATCCCTGTCTCCTCCGAAAGTTCCTTCACCGTCACCTTGCGCCGCAGATCTTCCGCCAGTTCCTTTGCCTGCTCCGCGATATGATTGACCTTGTCCTCCAGTTTTTTATCGGCGCTGCGGCTCTTTGTCCCCTCGGCAATCAGCTTCTCCATGGAATCCATAATAAACCAGGCAAGCATCCCTTCCGCATCCTGCGCATTCTCCGCCGCCCCTAACATGCAGACGCCCTCACTCAGCGCCATATTGCCCTGACCGATCAAATCTTCCAGATAAACTCCCTGCCCCGCATAGATCCTCGCCATCTCCGGCACCTTCGGCAAAAAAGCCTCCACCAGACGCTTCCTTGCGGAAACATCCCCCGCCATGGAAGACAGAAAGAGCGCCTCCCGCTCTCCGCCCGTGATCTCCGGCAGTTCCCGCAGCGAAGCCAGATACTCCTCTAAATAATCCGTCTCCTCCTTAGTCAGTTCTATCTCCACGGACGCTTCCTGATCCACGCCGATATGATGTTTTTCCAGATAGTCATATACCAGTGACAACTGCGCCTCATCCAGCGCAAGAGGCACAAAGGCTTCCCGCACCTGCTCCTTGCTGATCCGGTTTCCCTCAGCGCGCCCCTGTTTCTTCACCTGTTCCAGCGTCTTCGCAAATAAAATTTCTCTCTCCATTCCATCGCGCTCCTTGCTTCTGATGCCCTGTACACCGCATATTATCTTGCGCCAGTCCCGATAAAAACCATATCTCCCGGAACCAAAACTCCTCTAACCCTTACCTCACATGCTGATGGGTAAAAAGATGCTCCTCGCAGTACTCATAATTCCCGTTGCATTTCGAACAGAACCGGAAAGACAACTCAGGGTTGGTCACTTCATTCCTGCCGCAGATCGCGCACTGGTGCTTTGTTACCCCCGTAGGGCGCATGGTCTGCCGCTTAAATTCCTTCCGCCTCTTCATCTGCCTCGGGCTGAACCGGTCGAATCCCTTGTAAGCATAGAAGAACATCAGAAAATTAAGCATCGCGATAACAAGTGCAAGCGCGCGGGCAAAATCACCGTACTGCAGATACTGCAGCAGCATGATCAGCATCAGTCCGCCGTCGATCACCGCCAGTACCTTCGCCTTCACCGGGAATACAAACCAGATCAGGAACTGCTCTTCCGGAAACAGCACACAGTATGCAAAGAACATGGACTGGTAGATATAATTCATACCACCGTAATAAGCGCTCTGCCCTACCGCGATATACAGAATAAATTCCGCAATGACCGTCAGGATAATCCCGCCGATAAAATACAGGTTAAATCGGAACGAACCCCAGATATTTTCCAGCGAACGCCCGAACAGATAATACAGGTGCACCATGATCACAAAAAAGAATATATTCATGCCGGTGCCGAAGGAATCTCCTCTCGTCCACAAAGATTCCGGTGCCAGGATAAACGTAAACAGCCGCCAGATCTGCCCGTGCAGTATCTTTTCAAAATCCAGCGCCAGAAAATTATAGTACAGCCCCGGCAAAAACAGGCTGATGATCGTGGACGCCACATAAAATATGACAAAGTAATTGATCAGATCAGGTATCGCATACCTGCTGAACTTTTTTTCCAGATTTCTGATAAATTTCTGCATATCTTCTCCTCATTATGATTTACTTATTCCTGCCTATGATACCATTTCGTGGAAAAATTGTAAACCTTGAAGCATCGCTTACCACCCAATTTAATATAATTTGCATAACAATTATTCTTTTTTTTAGAAAAAGATTTGAAATAGTTTATTTTTTTCTAAATTTTAGTACGTTGAAATGTTGGAAAGAATGTCGTATAATGTCATCGAATATCAAACAGGTATTCATTTTATGTAACAATCCAAAATTTTTCAATGGCGGAATCTGTGCCGTCATACGAGGTCACAGATTCGGAATCGAGGAAATATATGAAAAATTTAACATATACATTAGGTATCGATATTGGTTCCACCACAGTGAAGATCGCCGTGCTGGAACAGGAGCAGCCCAGGCTGATATTCTCCGATTATGAACGGCATTACGCCAACATCCAGGAAACCCTTGTCTCACTTCTTGAGAAGGCAAAAAATGCGCTCGGTGAACTGAATGTCCATCCGATGATCACCGGCTCCGGCGGTCTGACGCTGGCAAATCATCTGGAAATTCCCTTTGTACAGGAAGTGATCGCCGTATCCACTTCCCTGCAGACGTTCGCGCCCAAAACCGATGTGGCCATCGAACTCGGCGGAGAGGACGCGAAAATCATCTATTTTGAAGGCGGTAACGTGGAGCAGAGAATGAACGGTATCTGCGCCGGCGGCACCGGCTCTTTTATTGACCAGATGGCTTCCTTATTACAGACCGATGCATCCGGCTTAAACGAATACGCCAAACAGTATCAGTCTCTTTATACGATAGCGGCACGCTGCGGCGTGTTTGCCAAATCCGATATCCAGCCCCTGATCAATGAGGGCGCCACCAGAGAAGATCTCTCCGCCTCCATCTTTCAGGCGGTAGTAAATCAGACCATTTCCGGCCTTGCCTGCGGCAAACCGATCCGGGGACATGTTGCCTTTTTAGGCGGTCCGCTCCACTTTCTGTCGGAATTAAAGGCGGCCTTTATCCGCACCTTAAAGTTAGATGAAGAACATACCATCACGCTCGATCACTCCCACCTCTTTGCGGCCATAGGCTCCGCCTTAAACGCCAAAGAGGAAACTTCCGTTATGCTCTCGGATATGATAAAGAAATTATCTTCGGGGATAAAGATGGAGTTTGAGGTGGCTCGCATGGAGCCGCTCTTTGCATCAGCCGATGAGTATGACAGCTTCCGCGCGCGGCACGAAAACACCACCGTAAAAAAAGGAGACCTCTCCACCTATCAGGGCAACTGCTTTCTCGGCATCGATGCCGGCTCCACCACCACCAAGACCGCTCTTGTGGGGGAGGACGGACAGCTTCTTTATTCATTCTACAGCAACAATAACGGCAGTCCCTTAAAGACCGCGATCCGTTCCATCCAGGAAATCTATGACCTTCTTCCGGAGGGCGCAAAGATCGTCCGCTCCTGCTCCACCGGCTATGGGGAAGCATTGATGAAAGCGGCATTTTTACTGGATGACGGCGAAGTGGAAACGGTGGCACACTACTACGCCGCCGCCTTTTTCGATCCTTCCGTGGACTGTATTTTGGATATCGGCGGCCAGGACATGAAGTGCATCAAGATCAAAAACCAGACCGTGGACTCCGTCCAGCTCAACGAGGCCTGTTCCTCGGGCTGCGGCTCCTTTATCGAAACCTTTGCCAAATCCTTAAACTACAGCGTGGAGGATTTCGCAAAGGCGGCGCTGTTTGCCGAGCACCCTATCGATCTCGGCACCCGCTGTACCGTATTTATGAACTCCAAGGTAAAACAGGCACAGAAAGAAGGGGCTTCGGTCAACGATATCTCCGCCGGGCTTGCCTACTCCGTGATCAAAAATGCTCTGTTCAAGGTGATCAAAGTCTCTTCCGCGGAAGAACTCGGCAAAAACATTGTGGTCCAGGGCGGTACTTTTTATAATGATGCGGTCCTTCGGAGCCTTGAAAAAATTGCGGAATGTGAAGCCACCCGCCCGGATATCGCCGGTATTATGGGGGCTTTCGGCTGTGCCCTGATTGCCAGGGAGCGCTATCACATGGAGGATCACTATGAGACCACCATGCTCAGCATCGAGAAGATCAATGAACTGCAGTTTACAACCAGTATGGCAAAATGTAAGGGCTGTACCAACAACTGCCGCCTGACCATCAACCGTTTCTCCGGCGGCAGGCAGTATATCTCCGGCAACCGATGTGAACGGGGGCTTGGAAAACAGAAAAACGAAAACAATATTCCCAATCTCTTTGAATATAAGCTGGAGCGGCTCTTCCACCACTACGAGCCTCTGCCGGCGGATGAAGCGCCAAGGGGGAAGGTGGGCATTCCCCGCGTCCTCAATATGTACGAGAATTATCCGTTTTGGTTCACCTTCTTTACGAAGCTGGGCTATTCCGTAGTGCTCTCCCCCAGTTCCACCCATAAGATTTATGAACTGGGTATCGAGTCCATTCCCAGCGAATCGGAATGTTATCCGGCCAAACTTGCCCACGGGCATGTCTCCTGGCTGATCAGACAGGGCATCCGTTTTATTTTCTACCCGGCTCTGTTCTATGAGCGGAAGGAGTTTGGCGAGGCAAATAACCACTACAACTGCCCCATCGTCACCTCCTATTCCGAAAATATTAAGAATAATGTGGATGAACTGGAGCAGGAGCAGGTTGTATTCCGCAACCCGTTTATGAGTTTTGTATCACCTGAAACGATAAAACAGTCTCTGATCCGCGAGTTTTCCGATCTGCCCGAGGAGGAAATCCGCAGCGCCGTCGATGCGGCATGGGAGGAACTTGAGGCCGCCCGGGAAGATATTCAGAAAAAGGGCGAAGAAGTGCTCTGCTGGATGAAGCGGCATAAATCAAGGGGAATCGTACTGGCAGGACGCCCCTACCACATTGATCCGGAGATCAACCACGGCATCCCCGAGCTGATTACCGGCTATCATATCGCGGTGCTCACCGAAGATTCCGTCAGCCATCTGGCCAATCCGGAACGTCCCCTGATCGTCTCCGACCAGTGGATGTACCATTCCAGGCTGTATGCGGCGGCAAGTTTTGTAAAGGCAAGAGAAGACTTAGACCTGATCCAGCTCAACTCTTTCGGCTGTGGGCTGGATGCCGTGACAACCGACCAGGTAAACGATATTCTTTCCGGCTCAGGCAAGATCTACACCTGTTTGAAGATTGACGAAGTCAACAACTTAGGCGCCGCGAGAATCCGTGTCCGCTCCCTTCTCTCCGCCCTCAGGGTAAGAGAAATGCGGAATACGGAGAGGACCATCCAACCCTCTTCCATCCGGAAAGTCCCCTTTACGGAGGAGATGAGAAAGCATTACACGATCCTCTGCCCGCAGATGTCGCCGATCCATTTTGATCTGCTGCAGCCTGCATTTATCGCCTGCGGGTATCATTTTGAAATACTTGGTAATGACAACAAACACGCCGTGGATATGGGACTGAAATATGTAAATAATGACGCCTGTTATCCTTCCCTGATCGTGGTGGGACAGATTATGGACGCCCTGCATTCCGGCAAATATGACCTGGATCGCACCGCCGTCATCATGACACAGACCGGCGGAGGCTGCCGTGCCACAAACTATATCGGCTTTATCCGCAGGGCGCTGGAAAAGGCGGGCATGGGGCAGATTCCCGTGATTTCTCTGAATCTGGGCGGTATCGAGACCAATCCGGGGTTCCATATCAACGCGGACCTTCTGATTCACGCCGCCTTCGGCGTCACTTTTGGGGATATCTTTATGCGCTGTCTCTATGCCACAAGGCCCTACGAGAAAGAACCCGGCTCCGCCAATGCCCTGCACGAAAAATGGAAGCGGAAATGTATATCCTTTCTGACCGGAAAGCACCTGAACTTTTTCAGATTCCGCAGGATGTGCCGGCAGATCGTCGAAGAATTTGACGCGCTTCCTCTGCTGGATATGAAAAAACCGAAGGTCGGCATTGTAGGGGAAATTCTTGTAAAATTCGCGCCGGTGGCAAACAACCATCTCGTGGAACTGTTAGAATCGGAAGGCGCCGAGGCGGTCTGTCCTGACCTGCTTGATTTTATGCTCTACTGCTTCTATAACCAGATTTATAAAGCGGATTATCTGGGCACCAGTAAAAAAGCCGCAAGGCTCTGCCGTCTCGGCATACGCGCCCTGGAATTTCTGCGCGCAGGCGCCTCAAAAGCCCTGGAAAAGAGCGTCCATTTCCACCCCCCTGTGAGTATTTACAAGCTGGTGGAATACGCGCAGCCCATTGTCAGCATCGGCAACCAGACCGGAGAAGGCTGGTTCCTGACCGGGGAAATGATCGAGCTGATCCAAGGCGGTACAAACAACATTATCTGTTGCCAGCCCTTCGGCTGCCTGCCGAACCACGTGGTCGGGAAAGGCGTAATCAAGGAAATCCGGAAGCGCTACCCTCTCTCCAATATCGTGGCGATCGACTATGATCCCGGGGCAAGCGAGGTGAATCAGCTGAACAGGATTAAGCTGATGTTATCTACAGCATATAAAAATTTAACCTGATAATTTTCAGTGCTTATGCTGAAGGAAAATGGATAATATCATATCCCTACTCTTAAAAGTTAGATAAAATGCGGATCAATCCTTCAACCGGGAATTTATTTTATTAAGAGGATACATGAAAATAGTTGTAAGGGAAGCAATCATTTGTAAAAACATAAAAAAATATCTGCCAAAAAACTATAGTGAAGTGTTTCCCGCAAACTTTGGTAATAACGGTGAAAAGGTTAATATTGTAATCTTTCCCTGTGATAGAAAAGGGGTGATTACGGGCAGATATATAGAAAAAGCTTTACAAAAGATGAAAGGCGCTTCACTGCTGACTGTTTATTTCGCCTGGTGCTTTTCAACGGAAGCAAAAACGCTTATCAAAGAAAACAAAGGGATGATAGTTGAAATACACGATTTTGAATGGACTGATGAAACATGGTTTACATATAAAAATGGCTGATTTATCCGCAGCGAATGTGGTGCTTCGCAGAACATTCGCTGCGCACTGCGTTAATGTGCTAACGAAATGACATTACATCACACTTCCTTCCTCTCCATAATCATCGCCCCGATCACCGTAAATACCACCAGATACCAGATACAGACCAACACAAACTGCGGATACCCTTCCGCCGTAAGCTGCTGCTTGTTATTGTTGGAAAACATGCCGTAAGCCATCAGCGAATAGGGATACATATGTCCTGCGTCCTTTGCCATCGCCACAAGTCCGGTCAGCCCGCCCGCGAAGGATATCCCCACAGGAAGGGCAAAACTGTCGCAGTACAGGGAAATAATCAGTTGTATCGCCGCCATAACCAGTCCCCCGAGCGCTCCGAAAACACACCAGATCAGCAATTCCCCTATGGGCGGTTTTGACGCTATGCCGATCAGCTTTCCGGAGATTAAAAATAACAGCCCGATCCAAACCTCCGTCAAAAAGATGATTTTCCCCGCGGATAACAGCTTTGCCAGAAAGAAATCCTTTCTGGATACCGGCAATGTCAGCATCTTCGTTAAATTACGATTGTTTTTTTCAAGCCGTATCAGATAACTGCAATAAAGGCCAAGCAGGATCGGCAGGAAAAAATAACTGGTGAACAGCGTATGCTGCGTCCAGAGACTGTACCATTCGGAGGACAGTATCTCTATGTTATATAAATAATTCATGGTTCCCAGAAACGCAGGCACCGCCGGCACCACAATAAATACCAGCCATACCGGGGAACGCCTCAGTTTCAGTTTCTCCGCTTTGTATAATCGCATCAGCATTTTCTTTTACTCCTTTTCCAAGTTTGTCTCTCTCCGATAAATCATCACATAGATTTGTCGCTTTACATTTCCTTTCGGCAGAAGCAACTCCTGCCGACTGCATAGATAACAATCGTTATTATTATAATCTCCGCGAATCCCGCCCAGTCAATCTCCCTGTAAAAATAGGTGGAAATTCTGGTCTGTCTGTCATACTCCGCCCTTATCATCATCAAAACGCCGTAATATCCCCAGGGCGTCCCCTTTATCAGCGCGGTATAGGGCAGAAGCATCGACAATACTCCCAGAAATTCCCCGATGATTCCCACAATATAGGGCACCGCCGGCCTTACGCAGTACATCGCCACCGTATGCAGCAGCACATAGATCGCCAGAGTCGGCGCTATGGTAAACAGCAGGAGCAATACATATTCTTTCAAAAGAAATCCGCCGCCGAAATGACGCCAAAAAAGCCCGTTTGCAATAATGCCCAGCCATTGGATCAGGATGCCGACAAGCATCAGGAAAAGCCCGTAAAGCAGTTTCGCATCATACAGTTTTCCCCTCTCGACCATACAGCAAAGCTGTTTCAGCATTCCGTTTTTATGCTCCAAATCTCCCAGCCGGGATGTCAGCAGCATGGCCATAATCGGCAGCATCAGCGCATTGGTCAGGGGCATCTGATAAAGCTGCATATACCACCCCTTCTCAAGAGCATCTTCACTGAGTTTTCCGCTCAGCGCCCACAGCAGCGCCACCGCCGACATGCCCAGCACAAACGTCAATAAATAACGCCTTTTTGTTTTCTGATATTCCGCTTTCCACAGTGCGATCATAAACTCACCTCTTCCATTGTCATTGCCAGAAAAATTTCTTCCAGCGTTTTTGTTTCATCCTGTTCGTGGAGCCTGTTTAAAGAACCCTGATACTTCAATCTGCCGTTTACGATAATACCGATATCATCCACGATCTGATCGATCTCCGACAAAAGATGGCTGGATATGATCACGGTCATCCCGTACTTTTCCGGCAGGGAACGTATCAGCTCCCTCATCTCCTGAATGCCTGCCGGATCAAGCCCGTTGGTCGGTTCATCCAAAATCAGGAGCCTGGGAAAGTTCAGGAGCGCCGCTGCCAGCCCCAGCCTCTGCTTCATGCCCAGAGAATAAGCCGACACTTTTTTCTTCCCCTGGTTGTCAAGCCGCACGATTTTCAGCACTTCCTCCACATTTTTCTTCGGCGCTCCCAAAAGCCCTCTCTGGATTTCCAGGTTTTCCCTCCCTGACAGATGCCCGTAATAGGATGGGCTTTCGATCAGGGAACCGGTCTGCTTTAATATTTCTATCCGGTTTTTCGCCGTCATTTTTCTTCCGAATAAACTGATCTCCCCCTCCGTGGCTCTGACCAGCCCAAGGAGCATTTTCAGCGTTGTGGACTTTCCCGCGCCGTTCGGTCCGCAGAAGCCGTAAATCGTGCCTTCCATCACCGACAAATGCATGTTTTTTACCGTCAGCACATCTCCGTATCGCTTGGATAGGTTTTCCGTTCTTATTATTTCTTTCATTTTCCTTTTACCTCCGCATATTGTTGTGTACACTATCCGGGTTCCCGCAGCCGATTAGCCCGGACGGTGCTCTTCACACTCACACAATATCATTTCCTCCTTACTCAAAACTTAACTCCCCCTTACAGCAACCTTAACTTTGGCGCCTTCCGCCAAAAAAGCTTAAATAAGGCGTTTTATTGTGTTATACTTGTTGAAAAAGGAGAGGCATGATTTATGACGGAAAAGACCACGGACGCCCCGGAACTGAAAAATAAAAAGATACTGCTGGTGGACGACGAACCCCAGCTTTTATCCATGTTGGAACAGATTCTCTACTCCGGCGGCTTCTTTCAGATCTACACTGCAAAAACCTGCAAAGATGCACTGAATGTAATGGAAAAACAGTCGATCTCCCTGTGTATTTTAGATGTAAACCTGCCGGACGGCGACGGCTTTTATCTGTTTCGGGAAATTCGGAAATTTTCTCAGACGCCGGTCATCTTTCTGACCGCCAGAGGCGAAGCGGAAGATAAAATTCGGGGACTTACCTTAGGGGCGGATGACTATATTGTAAAACCCTTTCTGCCGAAAGAATTTCTGCTGCGGGTTACCGCCCTGCTTCGGCGCACCTACGGCAATATCCTTCCCGAAAGCGGTTTTTCCCTGCCGGATTCGGTCTGCAAAGAGCGGACCATCCGCTTTGATACCGCCACCGTACAATGCGGAGAAGAAGAAATTGCGCTGACGCCAAAGGAACTGATTCTGTTAAAAGTGCTCTATGGACAAAAAAACCGCATCGTGACAAGCGACGCCCTGACCATGGCGGCATGGGGCGATACCAGCTACGGCTATGAAAATACGTTGATGGTGCATATCAGACGGCTCCGCCAGAAAATTGAAGAAAATCCCTCCTCCCCCAGGCATCTGCTGACCGTGAAGGGGCTGGGATATAAACTGGTTGTGAAAGGCTAAATTAAAAAGAAAGAAACGGACATGAAAAAGAAAGGCTTCTCTCCCCACATCAATTTTACGATATTAAAAATATTTATCTCCATCGTTTTCATCTCAACCGTGGTATCCATGCTGCTCTTTCTGATCACCTTTTTAGGTGTGGGAACGATTATGAGCAATGGCGGCGACATCTTTCCGAACAATCCCAGAGGTGTTTTGGAGAGGATCAGCGACCATTTTTCCGTCACTGCCGCTGATGATAGAGCGTCCGTATCCTATGCCCTTACGGACGAAACCCTCCTTCCGGAGGGCTATTGGTGTATCCTTCTGGACGAAAACGGGGATATCATCTGGTCCTTACACAAACCCGAGGATATCCCCGATCATTACTCTCTAAACGACATCTCCCGCCTCACAAGATGGTATCTGAACGATTATCCCGTATATGTCAGAACGGAAGATTACGGGCTTTTTATTTTAGGCGTTCCGAAAAATGCGGTGGGAAAATACTCCATAGAATACACCATGGAATGGTTTGATTCCCTTCCTGTGCGCATTCTGTGTGTATTTATCCTGAATTTTGTCATATCCATGCTGTTCTGCTCGCTCTTCGGTTCTTTTCTCTACAAAAAGATACGGCTTCTGACCGAAGGGCTTGTGAAACTGCGCCGGGAGGAAGCGGTCTCTCTGCCTGCCGGCGGCGTCTTCAAAGAACCCTTTTCCAATATCAACAGGACGTCTCAGGCTCTTGTGAGAAAAAATACCCTGCTTGCCAGCCGCGACCGTGCGCGCTCTAACTGGATCTCCGGCATCTCCCATGATATCCGCACCCCGCTCTCCATGGTGGTCGGCTACGGCGGACAGCTTGCCGAAGATCCGACGCTCTCCGAAGAAAACAGGAACTACGCTTCCATCATCACCGCCCAGGGGCTCCGGATCAAAAAACTGATCGAAGATCTGAACCTGATCTCTTCTCTGGAATACGAGATGCAGCCCATCAACAGGGAGCCTTTGCAGATCGCCGTTTTACTGCGCAGCGTGGTCAGTGAGATCCTCAATTCCTGCATCCCCGCCGAACAGGATGCACAGTCATTATCCGCCCCGCCCGCTCCTGATATTTCCCTCTCCCTGAACTGCAATCAGGCGATGGTCCACGGAGATAAATCCCTTCTTGAAAGAGCCTTCTACAACCTGCTCCAAAACAGCATCACTCACAATGAAAAGGGCTGCCGCATCACCATCACCGGCTCCATGCAGGCGCAGTACGTTCTTATCGTGATTGCGGACAACGGACAGGGCGTGCCGGATAAAGTGCTGGAAAACCTCGATACACTGCCAAACACAGCCCACGGCTTCGGTCTGCCTATGTCATGTAAGATCATCCGCGCCCACGGCGGAACTTTTCATGCGGAAAATAAGAACGGATTTACTGTGTCCATAAAGCTTCCCCTGCTTACGGTTTGATGGGTATCACAAAGGCAGGGGATGTATCTTACATCCCCTGAACCCTGCATCCCTCCGGTCCTTTTTACATTACTTCCTCAAAAAAGCCCTCCAGCCCTTCCACTATCTCACGATACGCGGTATCAAAATCCCCTGTATACCAGGGATCGTCAATATCTCCTCCGCTCCCCGCAAAATCCAGAAGTTTATGGACCTTCTTCTCCGGATCGCTTCCGATAATACGCATCAGATTACGGATATTATACTGCTCCATAACAATCAGGTAATCATAATAGTCATAGTCCGCTTTTGTCACCTGTCTTGCGCGGTGTCCCTCGCAGGAAATCCCCACGCTCTTTAATTTTTTCTTCGCCGGCGGATAGACGCCGTTTCCAATCTCCTCCCTGCTGGTGGCGGCAGAAGATATTTCCATTTCCGCAGAAAGTCCCCGCTCCGCCGCCATTTTTTTGCAGGCGTACTCGGCGATGGGGCTTCTGCAGATGTTTCCATGACAAATAAATAACACGCGTATCATATATTTTCAACTCCTAACTTATCTCGGATTATCTCGGTTTTTCCTTATTTTTCAAGCAATTGCGCACTTTTTCAGTCTGCCGACCTTTTTTCCATATCTCGGCTTATTTTGGCTTATCTCAACATGTTTATTCCACCAAATGGTCTAAAAATTGGTCTAAAATGGTCTATGATTTCAAGTTTAGACCATTCGTTTTTTCTGGTCTAATCGTGGAACAAAAAATTTTCAAAAATTCATAGCCCACGCCTGATTCTTTAGCCCATTACCAATTTCCGCAAATGTTAGAAAATATTTGCCAACCACCAATGGCTGATATTTGCAGATTCTTATGAAAATTTAGACCATTTCATAGACCACTCTTAACTACCTTTTAGACCAAAAATTCCTTCAAAGCCTTATAAATACTGACTTTTCTGCATGGTCTAAACTGAAATCTTCACCGTTTTGATGGTCTAAACTGACTTTCTAAATCTGTTAGTGGCATCCACTTTCATACCAAGCTGCTTCAACTCTGCATCAGCCTCTGCCTGCTTCTTAGCAAGCTTCTCAACCTCTTCTCTCACATCATCTAGCTTAAGATGAGTATAGGTGTTGAGAGTGACGCTGATATCCGGATACTGAAGCACCTTAGGATTCATTCCGGACTTTGCCATATTAGAGCAGTACGTGTGTCTGCATACATGAGGTGTGATCTTCGGAAGCTGAATGCGATAAATACTGTTGTACTTATCAACTGCGTGCTGGAAGTACTTCTCCCAATGCATAGCCCCCATCGGTTTCCCGTCCTTATCGAAGCAAAGGAAGCCTGAGTAACCATCAATCATCGGCTCAACCTTAAGCTTAGGTCTTGCCTTGATGATATTCTGAAAACATTCATACACATCGTCCTGCATCGGAATCACTCTGGTACCGGCGTAGGTCTTTGTTATATCGATATAAACCAATGTCCCGGTCTTCTGAAGCTGATGGTCGATATTGATGGTTCTGTTCTCCATGTCCAGATCCTTCAGCGTCAATCCTGTAAACTCCGAAATACGCATCCCTGTCTTAAACAGAATGTACATACCGTCATAATGCTTGCAGTAGTGCGCATCGTTTTTAATAAATTCGAGGAAAGTTCTTTCCTGTTTCCTTGTAATGGCCTCACGAGTAACTGCGTCATTTACCAGTACAGTAGCAAGCTGAAAACCAAAAGGATTCTTCCTTAATATATCGTCATCAACTGCCATCTGAAATGCAGGTCTCACAACTCCCCTTATAGAATGAATTGCTGAGAAACTCTTCTTATCCTCCTGTTGCAATTTGATGAGCCATTCCTTTGCATCGGATAATCTGACCTTGTCGATTCTCCTTGTTCCAAAAGGCTCCTTCTCCAGCAGATTGATTACAGTTCCATAACCCGCTCTGGTTGTATGTTTTACTCCGGTCTTAGTTCCAATATACTTCTTCACAAGCTGAAGAACCGTCAAGCCGCCGCCATCAGGAACAATCATATCGTCCAAATCCTTATTGATTGCTTTCTCCTGATCTCTTAAAGGCGCATTATCTTTTTTGCCGGCTGGAACACTATCAGTAGCCACCAATCTCCAACTGTAAACTGTCTTGCGCTTACCATTTCCATCGATGTATCTATACTTATAGCGTCCATCCGCTTCCTGGCTCTCTCCTGTGCGAAGAATGCGATTCTTACTATCGCGTCTCTTTTCGCTCATTGAACATCGTCTCCTTTCAAATAGGTAGGAGCCAAGCACTCAATATTATAATTACATAGTTCATAGTATGTATCCGACTATGTATCGCTATACTATCACATACCTGGCTCATTTTCCACAAGAAATTTAAAAAAATATCTGAACTAAATCACATTCATCTGACTGTCCATATATTTTTCAAACTGCTCTCGCTTGATCAGTGCTCTGTTACCGTTCCTGAGGATGAAGTCCTCGTCAGAATGCTCCTGAACAAACATCTTCAGCTTCTTGTATCCAATCCCGAAATACTCCGATGCCTCATTCAGCGTTAATGTGTATTTTTGCCACCAAGGCAGTTCTCTTTTCTCGATACCATTCATCTCAGGCACCTCCCTTCTAACTTCCTAAGCGCCTTTTGACGAGATAATTCCGGTAAATGCCGAAAAAAGACAAAATAATATTCCCTCAATCTGCAAACACTATAAAAATACCTATAAAAACCACCTTCACTTTCACTTAAAAACCATACATTCAATTTTTATAACACCATTTCAGTAATTATTTTTCCTAAATCAAATATAAACCTTGCATTTTTCATTTATTCATCATATAATACCCTTAAGAAAGGAGGCTACAAATCATGTTATGCCAGTTTTCATTTCAGAATTTTAAGTCCTACAAGGGAGAAACAACATTAGACTTTCAGGCAGCCACGCTTCCTGAATTCAGAGAAACATTAATTACAGAAGAAAAGGCAGCCGATCTGCTGCCTGTAAGTGTTATATATGGACCAAACGGAGGCGGTAAGTCCAACCTGCTCCAGGCTTTATCATGCGTAATTTCCACCATCGTAAAGCCGGTAAATGAATTAGAAAAGAATCGCCAGAATCTCATCCTTCAGCAGAAGGTTGATGCAGTGCCATTCCTATTCGACCAGACCTCAGCAAATGAACCTACCGAGTTTCGTATGTTCTTCAGAATCGGAAAGAGTGAATACTGCTACTACATCGCATTCAAGAATGATGAGGTAATCTCAGAGTCCCTTTACCGTAAGCAGGTTACCGGTAAGAAGTCCGCAACCATCTTTGAACGTGAGACAGACGGCATCACACTTGGCCCTTCTATAAATAAGAAGAGCATCAACACAAAAGTCAATCCGAAGATGCCATACCTCTCCTTCCTTGCCATCAACTATGACATTCCGGTTATCAGCGAAGTCATGACCTGGTTCGAGAGCTGTATCATCCGAAGCTATGCCAATCCAATGGTCGAGCATCAGATTATGCTTGCCAAGGATGCACCTTACAAGAATCAGTTCATTCGTACCTTAAATGATATGGATATAGACATTACCGACTACCGCTACGATGAAGATAGCAAGCAGCTCTTCATGAAGAGAAACTTAGACTCTACAGAATACGAGCTCCCATTCTCCGATGAATCAGATGGTACCAGAAAGCTTATTGCTGCTCTCCCTGTTATCCTGCTTGCACTTCGTGAGGGCCGTATGGTCATCATAGATGAATTAGATGCAAAGCTCCATCCAAAGCTTCTTAAGTACGTCATTTCATTATTTAAGAATAAGGAAATAAATAAGTACGGCGCACAGCTACTCTTTACCTCTCATGATATGTACACCTTAAAGAACACCGTGTTCCGACGTGATGAAATCTGGTTTGCTACAGAAAATGATGCACATGAGAGCGAAATCTACTCTCTCCATGAAATTCGTGGTGAGGATAACGAAAGAATCAAGAGCACAGCCGCTTTCGACAAGCAGTACTTGGAAGGACGCTACGGAGCAGATCCATATCTCTCCAATATGCTGGGAGGTGGATTCTAATGAGTCTAAAACCACCTAAGAAAAGCGACCTTGATAAAAGCTGGATGAAAGCCAGACGTGACAAACCAAAGAAAATCCAGCCGGAATATCACCTCATCATAACCGAGGGAACAGACACCGAGCCAGCCTACTTTGGAGCTATGAAAGAGATCATCAATAGCACATACTCTGACCGCATTCAGCTTGGTGTTCACGGTGCAGGAGATAATACCCTAAGCCTTTTTCAAAAGGCAAAGAATATGGTAGCATCCTCAGCTAATGGATATAAGCATGTGTGGGTTGTATATGATACTGATGATTTCCCAGCTGACCATATCAATAAAACAGCTGACCTTTGCGTAACAGAATCAACAGAGGAAACTACTTACCACGCCATCTGGTCAAACCAGTGTATCGAGTTGTGGTTCTTGCTGCATTTCAGCTTTATGCAATCTGATCTCCACAGGACATCCTATTGGCCAAAGCTCACAGAGATCCTTACCTCCCTTGGCTATGGCGAATATGAAAAGAATCGTACAGACATGTACCAGATACTCTTACCTTACATGGATGCAGCTATTGCAAATGCAGAAAAACTCGACAGAATCAATGAAGGGAAACTCCCATCTGCTTCTGCTCCCGGTACTAAAGTATATGAACTCGTTGAAAAATTAAAACCTTATCTATCATAAGACAAAGGGGCTGTGAAAAAAGTCTCTTAACAAAAAAAGAACACTTTCAGGAATAAAACCTGGAGGTGTTCTTTTCTTTTTGGTATAATTTATCTGCTATGA
>JAAWOG010000114.1 GCA_022799355.1 Lachnospiraceae bacterium
TTTTTAAGCCAAATGAGGGAAAAGAAAACCGATAAATATCATATTTTTTACATAGAAAGTGTTTTTCCATACAAGTGACTTTAATTTTATTCGGGAGTAATTTCAGGATGATAAAACAATATGGAATAGAACTTCCGGACAAATTGTTCGGAAGTTTTTTGGTAGAAAAACAAATAATTTTTTTAGGATATTGCATTATTACCTACATGGTGTTAAGATGGATTTATACCTACAAAGTGTTGAGATAAAAGGAGGGCAATATGGCACAGCAAATTTCCGAATCCGAACTCGTACTGATGAAAATCATCTGGAAGAATGGAGGGGCGGCGTTATATTCCGTCATTATGGAGGAATTGGAAAAAGACAGAAACGAATGGAAGAACAACACCGTACTCACGCTGCTTTCCCGATTAGGCGAAAAAAAGTTTTTGAAAGTCAAAAAAATCGGTAGGAAGAATGAGTATGTGGCTGCGGTAACAGAAGCGGAATATCAGACCATGCAGACCAACAGTTTTCTTGATAAAGTCTATGGCGGGAATGTGAAAAACTTAGTGTCAACCTTGTTGCGGCAGGATATTCTTTCGGCAGACGAATTGAAAGAGATTGAAACATTTTGGAGAAAAGAAGAGTGATTTGGTACGGGAAAGGGAACGGCCACGTAAATCAAATTAAAAAACCACAAAAATGAAAACAGATAAGAGAAGAATGGAAATTATTATGAAAGAGATATTGTTAGTGGAAGACGACCGAACTTTAAGCGAAACGCTGATCCGGCATCTGAATCAGAACGGGTATCATACCACATTTGCATATACAAAAGAAGATGCTGTTACAAAAATAAAAAAGATGAAGTTTGACCTTATTTTGCTGGATATTACACTGCCTGACGGTGAGGGTTTTGCTGTCTGTGAAGAAATCCGGCAGATTTCAACAGATACCAGAATCATTTTCCTTACGGCAAAGGATCTGGAAAGCGATATTTTAAAAGGCTACAATATGGGAGCTGATGATTATGTGACCAAGCCTTTTTCCCTCCCTGTCCTGCTGAAAAAGATAGCGGCTGTCACAAACCGGATGGAAAAGGAATTCTATGGGATGATTTATTCCGATTCTTATCTGCGGATAGATTTTGCCGCTTTAACTGCTTATACAGCGGACGAACCGATAGAATTAACTCCTTTGGAATTTAAGTTTCTTGAACTGCTGGTAAAAAATTCAGGACATATAGTTACAAGGGAGAAAATTCTGGATGTGGTATGGGACAGACGTGGGAATTATGTGGAGGAATCATCTCTTAACAGCATGGTCAGCCGGATCAGGGGGAAAATTGATTCCGCGGATCACCGATACATTAAGACGGTGTACGGCACAGGTTATATGTGGATTGCAGATGAATAAGCCGGTAATGGCATTAGTACTGGGGGGATAAAATGAAGAACAAAAAGTATTTTGCGGCTGTTAAAATTTTGCTTTACGGCATCCTGATAGTAAACCTGGTGCTTATTTTTATTTCGGTTAATAGAAGCAGTATGGCGATCCTTATATTCTCACAGCTTACTTTTATTCTGTTTATCTGTATGGCCTGGCTTTTAATAAAAAGAACTTTTTCAGATTTTTTTACGAACCTGTTTGTCATGATGGATAAGATGATGAACAGGGAAGCTGTCCCAGACTTTAATCATATTGACGATACCCATATTTCACAGATATATCATCAGTTGAACCGCTTATATGATGTCTTGCAGATGCAGCAAAGTTCAATAGAAAGTGAAAAAAATAAAGTACAATCCTTTGTTTCTGATATTTCACATCAGCTAAAGACGCCGCTCACTAATCTGCATCTTTTACAGGAAACATTAAAGCAGCCGGGTATTTCGCCGGAAGAATATCAGGATTATCTGGAAAAGCAGGGGAAGCAGTTGGACAAAATAGACTTTTTGATTCGGGCATTATTAAAAACATCACAGCTTGAAAACGGATTGATTCAGATACGCCCCAGGGAGGCCTCCATTAGCCGGACGATACTGTCAGCGCTGGAAGGGATACTTGTGCCTGCGGAGAGGAAGGAGATAGAGGTGTATTATGACAATTCAACAGACTATATTGTCATGCACGATCCCAAATGGACAAGTGAAGCATTGTTTAATGTAATGGAAAATGCTATTAAATATACACCGGGAAGCGGGAAACTCACTATACTGCTTAACAGGACAGAAAAGTATGTCAAAATTTCAATCAAAGATACGGGTATTGGAATCCCGCCTGCAGATCTGTCCAATATTTTCATAAGGTTCTGGCGTGGAGATACAAATGTATCGGAGGGAAATGGTATTGGTCTGTATCTGTGCAAACAGATCATTACCCTCCAGCATGGCTATATTTTAGTAAATTCTACTGTTAATTCCGGAAGTAAATTTGAGATATTTATTCCTCTGTAATGCTGTTAAGATTTCTGCAACATTTCCATTTTATAATGAAAATAACAGTGTTGTTCAGAATGATGTGGAAATAAAAACAGCAGGAGGCAGATCACTATGCGGATTTTGCAGACAAAAAATTTGAAAAAATATTATGGGGAAGAGCCTAACATCACCCGTGCGGTGGATGATGTGGATTTATCTGTCAATAAGGGAGAATTTGTTGCTATAGTCGGGACTTCCGGCTCCGGTAAATCAACTTTATTGCACATGGTCGGCGGTCTGGATACCCCGACTTCCGGTTCGGTCATTGTCCATGAGAAAGAACTTTCCAAAATGAACGATGAGGAGCTTACCATTTTCCGCAGACGAAATATAGGGTTTGTTTTTCAGAATTATAATCTGGTTCCGATTTTAAATGTATATGAGAATATCGTACTTCCTGTGGAGCTGGACGGAGGTACCGTAGACCGGAATTTTGCGGATGAAGTGATCCATATACTTGCTTTGGAAGATAAATTGAAAAGTATGCCGAACAATCTTTCCGGAGGACAGCAGCAGCGTGTTGCAATCGCAAGGGCGCTGATCACCAAGCCTGCAATCGTCCTTGCGGATGAACCTACCGGTAATCTCGACAGCAAGAGCAGTGCCGATGTATTGGGGCTTTTAAAACTTACGGGTGGGAAATTTAACCAGACTATCGTAATGATCACCCATAATCAGGACATTGCCTCTCTTGCAGATCGCATCATCAGGATTGAAGACGGCAGGATCATGGGATAAGGGGATAGTGCAGTGATTTCATTATTTACGGCAAGTTCAAATAAGATAATAAGCAGTCTGGCGGACAAAAGCATCTGGGCTGACAGACGCCGCAATATTTTTATCATTACAACGATTGCGTTTGCCTCCTGCCTTATGATGTCACTCGCTCTTTATGTTTTCGGCGGCAGTTATCAGACCGGAAAATTTTACCGGGGACGTTTACAGGCGGCAGTGCTCTATGTGAATCCGGAGCAGTTCGCCGCTTTATCAGAAGATGAAGCTATTGATCAGACAGGCTTATCGCTTGTTATGCCGCTGAAGGAACTGCGGATTGGAAAGGACAGGCTGAGTGTAACATATTATGATGAAGCGGCGTTCCTGATGTATTCTCATGAATTAACACAGGGGCGGCTGCCGGAGGCGGAAACAGAAATTGCCATTCCGGTATCTTATCTGGAAAAGCAGGGGTTAGAACCAGCGCTGGGACAGTCAGTTACCCTTGAATTGGGGCAAAAGGTTCCTTCAGAATATACGGTCTGCGGGCTGATAAAGGATGAGGATGCAAACAGTTCATACGAAGTTCTGGTTTCACAGACACTTTTGGAATCCTGGTTTTCGGGTATGGACATCCCTTATTCGGCACTGATACGGATGGCTGGAAGTGAGGTTATGGGGACGGATGAATTAAAACAGTATATCCTTGACCGTATGGAGCCTTATGGTTTTGATGAAGCGGATATTGCATTCAGTTCCTCTTACTTTAGTACTTTTGATAATGCATCCGGTAACATGCTTACCACTGTGCTGGTCAGTATTTTGATTGTTATTGCCTGCTCTACGGTTATTTACAGCCTGTTTTATATATCTGTCACAGGGAAGGTGAAGGAGTATGGGCGCTTACGCGTTGTCGGTATTACCCAAAAACAGATGAAGCGTCTTGTGCGTAAGGAAAGCCGGAAATTGTCACTGCTGTCTGTCCCTTTGGGTATAGTCATAGGCAGTATCATTGGATATCTGCTTATTCCGGGTGGATGGTATTTACCGAATACGGTCAAATTTGCGGTTATTACCGCCCTCGTTATGGAAATAACAGTCAGGCTGTCCATACGCAAGCCTGTGAGGATCGCCGCATCAGTTTCTCCGGTAGAGGCAGTCAGAATTACAACAACAACAGATGTTGCGAAACTTGGCAGTACAAAAAAGCTTCACCGCAAGATACACCCTATTCCCTTGCAGGGATTCATTTTTCCCGCAACAGGAAACGGACTGTCCTAACATTATTTTCATTGGGTTTTACAGGGATTTTCCTCATGTGTGCATCTACCATAATGATGTCTATAAATCCGGTGGCTATGGCTTATCAGGAATTATACGGCTATGAATTTGAAGTATCTCTGTCTCCATCTTGGGATACATTTACCCCGTATGTTCCGGTGGCTGATAAATTACAGCAAAATAACCCGTTAAATCAGGAACTTTTCACGAAACTAACTGAGCAGGCAATGATTGGGGATATGCTGTCTATTCAAAGCTGCACTGCAAATATGTTCTTTCCTGATAATGTCAATGTGGAGGATCAGCCTTATTATGAAATAGTGGGGCTTTCAAGAGAGTATCTCGAAAGCCGTCAGGGTGCTCTGTTAAACGGAACGTTGGATTACGACAAGCTGGTCACGGAACATGGAATCATAATTGATGACTCTGCCGGCATGGTGAAAGCATTTGCACATTATGAAGCTGTGGTAGGGGATATTGTTCAAATAGAGACTGACGGGGGAGAAAAGATTCCATTTAAGGTAATGGCAACCGCCAAATTGCCGGATAAACTTTATGGGGGATACTATATTTTTGTACCACAGGATTTATTGAACGTGATTAAAGCTGGCACATCAAATTTTAATTCTAAACTGTTATGCCATACGGATTTAGAAAATATTTCTCAGGCAGAAGATATCATTTATGAAATCTGTGGTACTAACCCGGAAATGGAAGTACGGAGCATCAATGAAATGATTTCTTTTTTTGAAGAGGCATTAAAAATTATGATGAGAGCAGCCTATGTACTGGTTGTATTTATCGGCATCTTTGCACTGATCAATCTGATCAATACGCTTATGACTAATTTTGTTTCAAGACAGCAGGAATTTGGCATTATGCGCTCTGTCGGACTGTCTGATAAACAACTGTCAAAAATGCTGTGGGCAGAATCCTTTCACTATGTATTGGCAACAATGGCTGTTACTTTGACTATCGGTACTGTTCTCGGATATATTTTGTGTCGGGCATTCAGTCAGATTGGGCTGTTAGGGGAATTGGACTATACATTCCCGTTACTGCCTATGCTTATTTTCTTTGCGTCTCTTGTAGTGGTTGCTTTAGGATATTCCGTACTGGCTGTTCGGTATTGTGAAAAAAGAACGCTTGCAGAGTATGTGAAGGGAACGGCAGAGTGGCCGGACTCCTGATGAATCTGGCACTGATCCGGGACGGTTGTCTCTGAAAGAGATGATGCGGCTGTTCCGGAACCCGTTCCCTGAGGAGTGGCAGGAAAGTGTCCGCTCCCCTGCGTTACGGTAAGAGCATAAACAGAAAAAAGAAATGAAAGTTAAAAATGTCAGCATGGTATGTTTATTGAATCCGTATCCAATCTAATGCTGTGAGAGCAATTTCGTAGCTTTGAATGTTGGCATTATATTCTTCTTCCGTAATTTCATTCCCATTTTGAGAATAGGTAAATACAGGCTCATCTCCTTCTAAATGAGCAACTGCGGCAAAGGAATCAATTAGTTCGGGAGTAAATCCGTCAGTGCCTATTTTATAGAAATCGACGCAGGATTCCGCAGCACTGTTACTGTAAAACACTTCAATCACTCCATTCTCATAAAGCGAAAAATTTGTTCTGTAACCGAACTCCATTTCCGGGAAAATATGAACCACATTAGTTCCGTCATACCCGTATAAATCATAATTCCAGGGGGAGAAGGTGGGATTTGATACGGCATTTTCTCCTCCTGCAATAATAAGTTCCGGTGTTCCGTTTCCATCTATATCATAAAATGTATAATAAATATCCTGTTTATGTGTGCGGATTTCCAGCCCGATGTCCTTTCCGAAACTGCTTTCATAGCTATCCGAATCCCGGAGATTAACGTAAAAGTCATTTTGAACCATGTCGCTGTATTGTGTCAGAACATCATTGTAAATATTCATGTTTTCAGATGGGGCTTTTTGATTGTCTGCCACATCATTTTCGTTTGTTATGTCTTTATTTTGGTTTTCTTCTTCTATTTCCCTGTCATTTTCCGGCACTGAACTTTCATTATTTGAGGTTTCTTCCTCAAGTACATCAGGTGCTGTTTCTTTTGGTGTATTGCTTCCACAGCCTGCCAGGAGGAAAGCTGCCGATAAGATCATGGCAGTTGCTATATGTGATGGTGCTGTTTTTCTGATTTTCATGTATTTCTCCTAGTATAATAATGGTGTAGTCAAGAATGACTACTGGTTAATAGTTACAAAGTCCAATCTAATAAATCAATATAGATATAACGGAAGGAGGAA
>JAAWOG010000027.1 GCA_022799355.1 Lachnospiraceae bacterium
CTAAACTCGTAAGGAACCTCGTTAAGTGCCGACGCTTTTTAACGGGCTCCTTAAGCATTTTATGTTCCTCACGGCTAGGCTAAAGTGCTAACTTAATGATATTGATTTTCGGACCGGAACTTTTCTTCGCTCAGTCCGGTCCGTTACGGATTACCGCGTGCAGTGTCTCATATAATTTATCCACCTCAACAGGCTTGGAGAGATGCCCATTCATGCCGCACTTCACCGACTTTTTCAGGTCATCGTCGAAAGCATTTGCCGACATGGCAATAATAGGTATGGTCTGACAATCCTCTCTCTCCATAGCGCGAATAGTGCGGGCAGCCTCCAGGCCATCCATAACCGGCATCATAATATCCATCAAAATCACATCATAGGTTCCGGGCTTTGCAGTACGGATGCGTTCCACCGCCTGGGAACCATCATATACACAGTCCACTTCAAACCCTCTCTCCTCCAACAGACACCGGGCAATCTCAGCGTTCAGTTCATTGTCTTCCACCACCAGAATATGACGGCCTTCAAAAGAAATCTCCTCCCCTTCTGCGCTCTCCTCCTCACTCTCTCCGGGAATCAGAGAGATGGTAAAGCTGAAGGTACTGCCCCTCCCCGGTTCGCTTTCCAAATGAATGCTGCTTCCCATCATCTGTACCAGGCTGTTGCTGATGGAAAGCCCAAGTCCGGTTCCCCGCTGTTTGGAAGGATCTCTGTTTGCTGCCTGTTCAAAAGAACGGAATACCCTCTCTTGTTCCTCTTTCGCAATACCGACTCCCGTATCCTTCACCGCAAAAAATATGGCGATTCCCTCCTCCGAGACAGAGTCTTCTCTCACAGTGAGCGTAATACTGCCGCCCTCCTGTGTAAATTTTACCGCATTGCCAAGGAGATTGATCAGAACCTGACTGATACGCATTTTATCCGCAATAAACCAGCGATGCCTTAATTCAATTTCCTGAACAAAATGAACTTCCCGGGCAGACGCCTGCGTCAGGATCAACTCACGGATTGTCCCCAACATATCATCCATATTAAAGTTAACAGGCTCCAGCTTCATCTTGCCGCTCTCTATCTTGGACATATCAAGAATGTCATTGATCAATCCCAAAAGATAATCCGACGAGGACTGGATTTTCTGCAGACAATCCATAATTCTCTCAGGAGCCTGGCCTTGCTGCAGGGCGATCGCCGTCATGCCGATAATACCGTTCATGGGTGTGCGGATCTCGTGGCTCATCCGTGAAAGAAATTCCGACTTTGCCCTGCTGGCAATATCATGCTGCTGCTGATTGAGCTGGCTCTGAATCACCCGTCCAAGTTCAGCCAGATTCTGATATTCTTCCTGACTGCTTAAAAGGGACAAGTCCGCACCGAGAATACAGATACTTCCCATATAACTTCCGCTGTCATACATGGGAAGAAGGATTCCCCGGCTCCCCGGTTCAATGCTCAGAAGGTTCCGGAGGGGCTTCTTGGCACTGTCCTCCTCTGAAAAACCGCGCACTTCCGCCCTGCCGAGCCAGTCATAAAAAATTCTTTTTTCCGACTCGGTATATTTTCTTACGGTTTCCATCGCCTCACCGTTTTTGTGCCACTGATAGTTTAAATAATTGGAATTGAAATCAGGGCGCAATATGGAAACCAGCACATCCTCTGCCTGGTAGAAACGCCCGATCTTCTGAAGCATCAGCATCATCTGCGCATGGAAATCAGAACCTCTGCCAAAGAGATCTAACGCTACGGAAACAAGGCTTGTATTCTTATCATAACCAAGACTGCTGACTTCCTGCCCCTCAAGCATCGGCAGGGATGTATGGGATTCTGAGGGAAGCTCTCCGTAATAGAGAAGCTGCTGTCCTGCAAAGGGACGCGCAAACCTCTCTGCCAGCTTCGCCCTGCGAATCAGTTCTTCCGAAGACTGCTCTTCCTTCCCGTCACATAATCCTGCGCGCAGGTGTACATGAAAAATCTCTTCATCATATTCCGCCTCAATCCGATCCAGCAAATCCTTTATATGTCGGGCGGCCTCCTCCTGAGGCATCCCCTCCAGCCACAAAACAAATTCTTCCTGGTTCAAACGCAGCGCAATGGCCAAGCTCCCCGCCTCTTCGGCAACCATCCGGCATTTTTCCCGAATCATCCCGCCGATGCTCTCCAGGATCATATCACCAAACACAATTCCGTTTTTTTCATTGACTTCTCTCAGATTGTGCAGGATCAAATCCGCCATCACACCACGGGGCTGTCTCCTGCGTGCCTGTGCCAGAAACTCCATACCGGCACCAAACGTATAAACTCCGGTAACACCGTCTATCATGTTTTTCCTGAGTTGTTCCGCTTCTCTCTCCTTTTGTTCCTGAATATTACGGATACTTCCCACAAGTTTCCAACGCCGCCCGTCAGTATCATAGACGCTCTTCCCCGAAAGGGCTACCCAATTGAATTCCGATTCCTCCGGCCAGCGCACCCGGAACTCCGCGTAGGGATTGTCAGGCTCCTTCCGAAGCGCCTCCACAGCTCCTTCACGATCCGCCTCATAGATAAAATCCGTATTGATGGCGCCGTTTCCGAATCCGGGGTATTTCCATTGTCCGTTCATTGTTTCATGGTTGACCACATCCAGCATCTGGGTTTGCAGATCATAGGAAAAAAAGATGTCATTCGATGATTCGAGCGCCACTTTATAGCGTTCCTTCTCTTCCAGAAGAATGTTTTCAGCCTTCTTCTGTTGTCTGGTCAGATCGCTTACAACATCATAGAGCGCATCGATTTCCAGAATATTGGAAAGCTTAAACTTTTGCAGCCCGGTACTTCCCTCCATGATACACTGCATCAGCTGCTGGACCGGCCGGGTTAAATGCCGCACCAGAATATAGATCCCCAGCACTCCGAAACCCAGACCGATAAAAACGGCAACAACCATCCAGAAATAGAGCTGACGGCTCATGCCAAACAACTCTTTTTCCGTATTTAACCCCAGCAGTACCCAATCGGTGTTTTCATACGGTACATTTTTTCCATATAATTCCAGCGGACATGCAACGGCATAAATCCCCTGGCCGCTCAATTTAATGTCCTGTACGAGAGAAAGATTATCATACGCCGTCTCCGACAGGGTAAAATCCATGCTCTCAGTCCGTAGCAGATCATACAGCATTCCCTTTCCGGTCAGTGGCGTATAACTTTTCTCCCCCTTCCTGACAGCCAGCATATATCCGGACTGTTGGGAACTGTTCAACTCCGCTGCGGGAAAATAGTCATAAAGGTTCCGACAGGAAATTTCCACACCAAGCACACCATATACCTGCCCCCCATAACGCAGGGGAACGGAATATGTGATCATCTCATAAGCGTCAGAATCCTTTTTCTCCAGCGAAAAGGGAAGGGACCAGTATCCCAGATCTTCCACATCCGCATCGGGATACTCCGCCCCGGCGCGCCAGGGTTCATAAAAATAGGAGTCCTTTGTATTTTGCCCTGCTCCGTCCATATGAAACCGGGTTGTCCAATTGGTGTCCAGAGGGACATTCCATGTCCTGGAGAGCTGCTTGTTTCCTCTCTCCAGTAACAGGTCCGTATAATTTACAGGATTCGTATGCGGTTCGGAATCCCTGATAAAAAATCCGGCGTAATCCTCCGCAGCCTCCATATCCGTTCCTGTCAGAACAAGAAAAATCCCTGTGGTAGTATTATTCTGCAAAATATCGAGACACTCGGGGAACAATTCATCCAGAAGCCTGTCCTTCATCTCTTCCGACCGAAGCATTTCATCCAGTTCCACATTTTCATCCATAAGAAACTGCTGCAGCCGGTTATTCAGAAAGCCTTCCTGGTCGGAAATGACAGACCATCTCTGATTCATATCGCCCTGCAGAATCACTTTTCTGTTTTCCACCAGACGCCGCATCATACCGCTGGAATATTCTTCCAGTGTTTTTGCCGTATGCCTTACCACCAGAGTGCCGATGGTGATGGCACTCTGTACCAGCATAATCACAATCAGCGGAATCAGAAAAAATTTAAATATGGTCAGCTTATTCTTTTGTTGACTTCCCTCTTTCCTCATTTACCATACCTCTATTTTACAGCCTCATTCAATGCATCACAAAAAGAGAGATACCATTCTTCAAAAGCATCCCTTGTCACATAAGGCTCTGCCGCCTCCTCCAAGCCTTTTCCCTCTTCCAGCGCTGCCGTGATGACCGCCCGGTCCTGTGCCGCTTTGTCAGCGAGATGATACTCCAGAACCTTTCTGGCAGAGGAACCGTTCTCAAAGCTCTTATTCGTATAGAGAGTCATGCCGTCCATCTCCTGAAAAATAGTGGTCAGACAATCATAGGTTTTTGGTGCCACCGTCAACTGCTTTGATGCAATGACCTGATCCAGCATCTCTGTGCTGTTCGCCTCCTTCAGTACGGGCAGATAGCCGGATACGCAGCCGAATTCAAGATTATTTTCCGCCAGGGTAAACCATTTCAAAAACTCCACGGCCGCATATTCATGCTTTTCATCCGACTTGCTGACTACCATACCCGCGCCCTGCTGTACCGCACAACGCTCTCCCGCCTCGAAAACGGGAGCCATCATAACTATATAATCGATGGCATAACTGCTATCCTCCAGTTCCACCTGATCCGGAAAATACATGGCCGAGGAAGTGGAACCTGTATATGCCACAATATCCCCTGTTTTTACATCGTCGGAACGGAAGGAACCGTATGCGCCGAAGTAGCCTTTTACCATGGGTACATAATAGTTCTCCCACAGCCTGTACAGCTCTTCCTCGGGCACATTTATCGTCACTTCTCCGTTCTCCACCTGGAAAATCTCCACCCCCTGCTGCTGCATCCCGATAATAAAATAGTTTGCCAGGGCGTCCCTGCCATAAAATGCCTTACCATCCTCCGGAATGTCGGGAGTGAGGCTGTCTGTCCACTCATAATACGCCCTGGCCGTAGCGTTTACCCCTTCGATAGTTGCAAGGGTATCTAATGAAGCTCCGGTCGCGTCTGCAAATTTCTCCCAGTCCGTCTTATTGATCATCATAATCTCGGTAGATTTTGCCGTAGGGAAAATCCTGAGCGAACTATCTGCCGCGATACGGCCTTCCTCAATATAGGAGTCCACATACTGTGCCAGTTCCTCTTCGCTCAGATAGACGGAAATATCCGCCAGCGCGCCTGCCTGTTCCACTTCGTATGCCGTATCCGCATAGGATGAAAAAATATCCGGCATGGCGTCCGCCCCCACCTTTCCTTCGATGGAGTCCCGCACCGCAGTCTCCAGGTCGGAAACGGAACCCTGTGAAAACCCTTCCACATAAATTCCTTTCTCCTGTCCCACCGTATCATTGAATTCTTCCACCAGAGCGTCAAAAGCCGTCTGCTGGGAACCGTTATAATAATGCCAGACGGTCAGTGACACCGGATCTTTGGGATCCAGAGGACTTTTTTCCCCGCATCCCGCCAATCCAAGCGCCATGACCGTCACAAAGCAAAACACTCCCGTTTTTTTTCCAACAATCTTTGATTTCTTCATTGGCATACCTCCCTGCGCGGATTTCACAATCATTCGTCTGCTTTCTGCTGCAGTGTTAGTATACCATATATTACTAATTAATACAAATGCCCCTCTTTTTATTACATCCCGGCGGAACGGATATGCAGGGCAACCCGAGCAAGTCCTATTTCTCTCTCACCGCCACCCATATCTCACATGCATAAGAAGGATCGCTGACCTTATCGGAAGGATATACTTCCAGTTCGATTTCCTGCTCATACTCATACCGGTCGCTTTGGGGGAAAAACTCCGTAACGATTTTTTTGTATGTCTCCGCAAAAGCTTCCGGCATCTTCCCTTTACAGGTAAATACCGCATAGGTATGTGGGGGAAGTTCTAAAACTTCCATACCGTCCTCCACAGCCCTCCCGTCATATTCCACGCCGATTCCGTAAGGAAACCTGTCTTCCTGTGTTTTTGCGGAATAACAAATGCCGAGCAGCCCTTTCAGCCTTGGTTCTTTTGGCATATAGCCTGCCAATTTCCGAATCGAACCGTCCCGTGTGCATTCCTCCCAGAACGCGCTGATCTCCTCCGCCGGTCCGTCCGACACGGGCTTTTCCACCGTCTTTCGTCTGCAAACCACTTTCATCGCATCCAGTTTCTCAATTCTGTAGTCCATTGTACTGCCTCCTGTTAAAATAAGTTTTACGGACAGTCCGGAAAAAGATTTGACATTTCCGCCCCGCTTTGCCTGTGTGGGCGTGATGCCATGGAAACGGGTAAAGGCGCGGGTGAAACTCTCCGGGCTGTCATAGCCGTATTTCAGGGCAATATCAATCACCTTATCCTCTCCCCCCGCCAGATCGGACGCAGCCAGGGAAAGCCGCCGCATACGGATATAATCACCCAGTGTAAAGCCGCACAGCATACTGAATATCCGCTGAAAGTGAAAGGCGGATGAACATGCCTCCTTCGCCGCCTTTTCATAGTCGATTTCTTCCGACAGATGTGCTTCCACATAATCGATCGCCCGCTGTATGCCCGCTATCCATTCCATATCTTTCTCCTCCTGTTCCGTGTTTTCCATTCTAACGGAAGCAAGGGACAACTTCCTGATATTCCGTGCTCTTTGGTGTCAGGATTTCTTATCTGTCATCACTCTCTTTTTTCACAAAATGATACGGTCTGCTCACAAAATCACCTTCCATAGGCTCAATCAGGAAACCCGCATACATCAGCATCTCGCCGGAATACACCTGCTTTGTTCCCTCAAGAAGGTAGAGCGCCTCCTTATCAAAGCCCTGCAAATAAATTTTCCTGCTTCGTTTATTGGGCTCTGCCAGCACCTGTACATAAGTCATCAGCACTTCCCGCTTATCCTTCGATGCCACCGCCCAGGCGTCAAATTTATGGTTCTCCCGATAGGAAGCAATACGGTAATAATCACCTTCCCGCACAAGATCGTTGTATTTGTGATACATCTTTGTCTGTTCACAGATCATCTCCCTCTGCTCATCCGGAAGCTTCGTGATATCCAGTTCATAGCCGAAGGTTCCCGCCAGTGCCACATATCCCCTTGTCTCAAAAGGCGTGATCCGCCCCACAATATGGTTCGGACAGTCGCTGACATGGGCGCCCATCGCGGCAAGCGGATAGATCAGCCCCGTCCCCTCCTGGATCATAAGCCTCTCTATCGCATCCGTGTCGTCGGAACACCAGATCTGGGGGCTGTAATAGAGCATGCCCGGATCAAACCTTCCTCCTCCGCTGGCACAGTTCTCAAGAAGCAGTTCGGGAAATTCTCTCACAAGCCTCTCCTGCAGTTCATATACACCCAGTACATAGCGGTGAAACAGTTCCCCATGATGCGCCGCATCCAAACGGGCGCTGCCCAAATCGGTAAGAAACCTATTCATATCCCACTTCACATAGCGGATATTGGCGCTGCGCAGTATTTTTGCCACCGACTCATACACATAATCCACAACGTCCGCCCTGGAGAGATCCAGCACATACTGATTACGCCCCATGGTTCCCTCCCGCTTATCTATCTGCAATGCCCAGTCGGGATGCGCCCTGTATAAATCGGAATCCGGTGAAACCATCTCCGGCTCAAACCAGATGCCGAACTCCAGCCCGATCTCATTGACCTGATCCACCAGTTTTTTCAGTCCGCCCTTTAACTTCTCCTCATTGACCACCCAGTCTCCCAGAGAATTATCGTCCGTATTTCTCTTTCCGAACCAGCCGTCATCCATCACCAGCATCTCAATCCCGCACTTTTTCGCCTCCCGTGCGATCTCAAGCAGCTTTTCATGATCAAACTTAAAATAAGTCGCCTCCCAGTTGTTGATCAGGATCGGGCGTTTTTTATGATTGTATATGCTGCGGATCATATGGCTTCTGTAAAAATCATGGAAATTGCGGCTCATCCTGCCAAGCCCTTCCCCGGAGTAAGTCAGGATCACCTCCGGCGCCTGAAAATCCTCACCGGGGGAAAGCACCCAGTCAAACTGCTCCGGGTTGATGCCCATCACCATCCGTACACTGTCAAACTGGTTCATCTCGACCTGCGCCAGGAAGTTTCCGGAATACACAAAATGCATGGCGTATACCTTTCCCTGCTGCTGGTCGGTGCCCGGCGTAACCAGCGCCATAAACGGATGCTCCTGATGGCCGGATTCTCCCCGCAGGGAAGAGACCGCCTGTTTCCCATAGCGCACGGCTCCCCTCTGAATATGCCGCTCCCTCGCCCAGGAGCCGCACAAATTTATCATCTCAAAGGCTTCATTGTCCATATCAAGGCAGGCGCTGAACACCTTTTCAAGCCTCAATGTCTCTTTTCCCCGGTTGACAATACGGACACTTCTCGCGATTACATCCTCCTTTTCAAACACCGAATAGGAAAGCACCGCCTGCAAATTAAGAATACCATCCTCCAGCACGATCTCCAGTGTCTGCACTTCCTCCCCGTTCCCAAAAGAGGCCGGCAGATCCGCCAATTTTTCTTTCCCCTCATAAATCCTGTGGGAGACATAAAACAGTTCGCTCCCCATCTGTCCCTTTTCATTTTTCACATTCAGACAACTCTCCCGAAAATCCCCGATTCCGCCGGTCGGATATTCCATCGGAAAGCTGTCCAGAAAACTCAGCTTTTCCCGCTTATTTACGGACGGCGTAAAGGGTATCTCCCCCATCCGCAGAAGATAATGATCCGCTCTCTGAAAAAGCCTCTCTCCATAATAAATATGTCCCACATAACCTTCCGGCGTCATACCGATCAGGTATGTACTCCTCTTTGTATGCAGCTGAAATATTCTGTTCTCTTCCTGATAATAAATTGCCATAGTTCTCCTCATCTCCGCACAATTTTTGTCTTGATCGTTTTATCGCTCTCCTAATGCCGCCGGGATATCCTTTTCCGTACCGCTATTTTATGTTACAAGCATCACCCTGCACCGTTTTTTGTAACAGGCAATGGCATATTTTAAAATCACTTCGATCCCCTCTTCCCGCAGCCCATCCTCATAGCGCATTTTTTCTATCTGCTCATGAGCTCTCAGGCAGGCGGCATCCAGATTTCCGTCTTCCGCATACTTTATCTCCAGTATGATTCCCATTTCGCCATCTCCCACTTCCACCACAATATCGCTGTAGCCATCTCCCGCTTCCCTGTTGGAGGTAATGCCCCAGGAATCCTTAAATCCCAAAAGCCCCACGAGAATCCCGTGATAAAAATTCTCTTTCAACCGCTTTTTCACGAAAGTATCACGAATGCTCACTGTTTTTTTCAGATAAGCATCCAGCGTGCTTTCCACCTCCTGCACCGCCCCTTCCTGCAGCGCCCTGCAAAAACGTTCCAGCGTTTCTCCGTCCTGCTCCACCTTCTCCTTAAACAGTTCCATTACCTGTCTGGTAAATATTTTTCTGACCTCCATATTGGGAATGACAAGATTGTAAAAATCTCCGTCCGGTTTTCCCCTCTGCGTCAGATAGCCCGTTGTAAGCAAAAGGCTCCAGATATGGTCGATACTCTTATACATATCCGGATAAGTCAGGTCAAAATGAATCTCCTTTACAATACTCTCCCCTGCTATCAGCCTTTCGATCTCACGCTTTGTGGTACCGTTATCCGCCTGCTCTATGAAACGCCTTACCGCATCATTGCTACTGGTATTTGACCAGTAATCTCCGGGCGGCGCCGCTTCATCTGCGCGCAGCTTATTGCAATGGCATACCACATCCCAGGGACAGTATACATCCGCATTTCCGAAATGATATCCGTCATACCATTCCTTTAAAATATCATAATGCTTCGTCAGACCATAATAGTCTAAAAGCCCCCTGACCTCATTATCCGTAAATCCAAAATATTCATCAAACTCCACATCGGCAACCGTCATCACATTCAGGTTGTTGAGCCCCGTAAAGATACTCTCTTTGGCGATGCGCAGGCATCCCGTCAATACCGCAAAATACAGGCTTTCATTTGTTTTCAGCACCTGTTCAAACATATTGCGGATCAGCAGAATCATCCTCTCATAATATCCGTTCGCAAAAGCCTTCGACAGTGGTACATCATATTCATCAATCAGCACAATCACTTTATGATCAAAATGTTTCTCCAAAAGCCAGGATAAAATCCGCAGGGAATTCATGATCACAACATCCGGAAGTATTCCGGATCTGTCCCCCGGCTGCACCAGTTCCTGATAACGCCCTTTATCATATTCCGTCAGGACCTCACTGCACAGCAGAAACTGAAACCGTCCCGCCTCCCTCCTTATTTCCTCGGAAAGCATCTGGCATGCCGCATCATAATCTTCTCCGTTCACGCCTTTCAGTGAGATGGAAATAACCGGAAATTTTCCCATATACTTTTCACACAGCTCTATCTCCTTTTGGATCTTTAGCCCCTCAAAGCAGCTTTTATCGCCTCCGGCCTCAAAAAAACATCTCAGCATATTCATATTCAGAGATTTCCCAAATCTCCTAGGGCGGGTAAAAAGCGTCACCTTTCCCCAATGATGAAGCAATTCTCTGATCAGTCCTGTCTTATCAATATAATAAAAATTCTCTTTTCTGAGTTCTTCAAAACTCTCAACTCCAACCGGCAGTTTTTTCATATCCATCTATTTGTCCCACCACACTTTCAGAACTTATTACTCCCCCATATTGCAGCATTCAGGCCGCTGCCGTTCACGCACCGCCCTCCCCCAGTTCCCTTCGGATTTCAGCCCCCCACAGCTTCGCCAGCATCTCCGGCGAAAATGCGGCATTCGCCGGGCTGGTGGAGGGCAGCGCCGTAATTTCCGCTTTTGTTTTCGGAAAAATATACTTTCTATATAAACTTTCCGCCTTTTTTCCATTGGCAAATATCCTGCCTATCCGGGTTTTACTCAGTACCGCCCCGATATCCGCCGGCACCACGTTTTTGATGCTGCTGTCGCTGGAACCTATGATATCGCAGCTCTCGATCACATCCCAGAGAGCGATATGATGTTCCAGCAGCATTTCTTTCTTCTCATCGATGGTTACCGGCACCTGACAGCGCAGCACGGCAGCCAGCACCCGCCAGAACCTGTTCTGGGGGTGCCCGTAATAAAAGCCCTGTTCCCGGGACTTCACCGACGGAAGGCTCCCCAGAATCAGAATTTTTGAATTGTTATCATACACCGGCTTAAAGGTGTGGCAAATATGCTCATATTCAGCCATAGCAAGCCTCCGTTGCTCTCACGGCTCAGTTTTCCTCCTGCCTCCTGACCGGATGCCGGATCACCGTGCGGAGATTATCCGGTTTCGCCTTTCTCGGATCACTGAGATAGATCTCATGGTGCAGGCGGCCATCGGTAAAATCTTCGACAAATCCCTGCTCTCTCGTAAAATCCCGCATCCTTCTGATGGTCTCCGGCTCCCTGTCATAACAGCCCACATGCATGCACTGCACGCAAAGCCCCTCATGATACGTAAAAAAAGCAACCTTTGAGAAATCTTTCCGCTTTTTCTCCGAAGCCTCTCTGAGAGCCCAGTCAAACTCTTCTTTCGTCACAAACTCCGGCAGACGGATCATGGAGGTCCACTCAAAGTCCTTCTTGCGGGCATAATCGATTTCCCCGCCGGCTCCCTGTTTCCAAAGCCCTTCCAAAGGCGGTACAACATAGGAAAAATATCCGTCTATCTTATGACTTCCTTTATAACTCATTTTGACCGTAAAAGCAATACCATATAACAACTGCATTGCCTCTTTGTATTCCCCTTCCGGTTCATTGGGATCTCCTTTGCCGCTCACCGCGATAAAATTCATCTTCGGCACCTCGACAATTCCCGGTGCTTTCGGCGGCAGATAAAACTCTTTGTACTCTTTTTTGTAATCAAATGCCATCAGCGCTTCCCTTCCTCCCGTCACGTTTTCTCCGCCGGTTTTTTTGCCTTCTTCGGCTTTTTGGGCTTCGGTGCAGGAAGCTGCGCGCAGGTAGCCGCCACAAGCGCCACAAGTGCTTCCTGATCATCGATATCTTCCACCAGCAAATAATTTTTAGCCCCCTCATAGGGCGGCGCTTCCTCCAGTTCCGGTCTCAGTTTTTTCCCCGCTTCCGTGATTTTGATATACAACTGATTTTCGCAGATCACCGCAAAAATTTTGCCGTCAATATACATGCCGTATTCGCCGAACATTTTCCGGTATGTAATGATCCCCGCCTCTTTTAACTGGTCCGCAATATATTGAACAAACTCCGGATTTGATGCCATATCCGCCTCCTTTTTATAAACTGTTTTTATGACTCCTTATGCCAGCTTCTGCACTGCTCGATTCTCTTTCCGTTATCTCCCTGTTTCTCATCATACGCAAACCGGTTTAACATCTCACAGGGAAATTCCCCGCATTCTCCGCAGTGCCCCATCCGCTTTTCCTCACAGCAGGCCTTCAGCGGGCAGCTCTCTCCCCAGAAGGGCTTCTCGATCGCCAGACAGCCCGCACATCCCATCTGTTCACGGTAAGCACACTCCGTACACAAAATACCACATCTTGATTCCATCATGATTCTTTATCCTCCTCGTACTTTTTTAACATGCTGCGTAAAGTGATCCGCAGCTCCTCCCGAAGCTCCGAGGGCTCCAGGATCTCCGCTTTCTCCCGGAATGAAAGCAGCCATGTGACCAGATTTTCCCGGTTGGTGTAATCCGCATGAAACAGCAGTTTTCCGTCCTCCATCTCCTCAAAACAGTCCGTTCCGAATTCCTCCACGAGGCGCCATTTGCACGACTGATCGATCAGCGCCTTTACCCGGATACCGCCGGGAAAAATACGCTCCGTGCGCAGATCCGGCAGTGGAATCCGTCTTTTTTCAAATGGATCGGACAGGCGTGGCATCTCCATACGGTTCAGTTTAAACAGCCTGTAATCCTCCCTGTCCCCGCACCATCCCCAAACATACCAGCTCGACCAGCGAAAGATCAGATAATAGGGTTCCACGCATCTTTCCTGTTCTCCCTTCGGAGAAAAATACAAAAAGACAAGTTTCCTGCCGCCTGTTATGGCACTCCGTATCAGCTCGATCTTCGGCGCCAGGGAATCCTTATACCAGGAAGATAAGTCGATCAGCACGGACTGACTCCCCACCATAAAATCCGAAGAACCCGCCGATAGTTTTTCCATTAGCTGTCCGTAACGATTGGTGCCGTTTACGCTGTCAAGCGCTCTCAGCCCGGCGAGGATATCCTGCATTTCCGCGGTTGTCAAAAGCGTCCGTTCCATCCTGTAATGTTCCATAATGGAAATGCCGCCTCCCGCTCCCTGTCTTGTCATCACAGGGATTCCCGCCCTGCCAAGATCTTCGATATCGCGGTTAATCGTCCGCCTTGAAACCTCAAAGTGCTCTGCCAGCTCAGGCGCCGTCACCGTATCTTTTTGTAATAACAGGGATAATATCCCGATCAGTCTGTCTATTTTCATACCGGTTCCTTTACTCTCAGATATCATAACATGCCGCCGGCTTTGACATACGCTCCGCCCCCGCCCCATCCGGCACTGTTATCCTATCCGAATCATATGATAACATAATAAACAGGTCATCAGTATGTCATGTTTCGAGGATACAATCGTAAAAAAGAGCATAAATCTTACCATAACCGTAAAAATTTACGCTCTCTTCCTTCTACTCCCTGTTTGCCAGCTCCTTCGTGATCTCTTCCCAACTGATGCCCTTTTCCGCCATCAGCACCATCATATGATAGAGGAAATCGGATATTTCGTATTTCACCTCATTCTTATTCGGATTTTTAGCTGCGATCACAATTTCCGTCGCCTCTTCTCCCAGCTTTTTCAGTATCTTGTCCAGCCCCTTATCAAACAGATAATTGGTATAGGAACCTTCCCTCGGATGGATCTTTCGATCCTCAATCACCTTCATTACCTCTTCAAACACTTTCAGAGGATTCGCGCTCTCCCTGAAATCCTGCACCATAATCTCTCTGAAAAAGCAGGAACGGCTTCCCGTATGGCAGGCTGCTCCCACCTGGCTTATTTTCGCGAGGATCGTATCGCAGTCACAGTCCGCCGTCAGCGATTTCACATACTGATAATGCCCGCTGGTCTCTCCCTTGATCCAGAGTTCCTGCCGGCTCCTGCTGTAATAAGTCATCTTTCCGGTCCGCAGGGTGTGCTCAAAGGCCTCCTCGTTCATATAGGCAACCATCAGCACCTCCCCGGTTTTATAGTCCTGCGCCACCACCGGCACCATACCGTCGCCGTTTTGTTTAAAATCAGCCCAGGAGAGCCTCCCTTTCGGTATCTTTACTTCCACGCCGCCCTCCTGAAACACCGACTTCATGGAGTATAAATCTTTGTAATTATCATTGATCGCGTTGCCGGAGATGCCATCTACCGCAGGATTCTGAAAAATCCATGACATTCCCTCCAAAGAACAGTTATCCATCACAATGATGGTGGGATCATTCAGGCACTGCATCGTCTCCTTCACCCTGCCGGACTGGGCAATCCAGATCGTCTCGGATATATAGGCGTCTATTAACTGTCTGTGAACGCTGAGCGTCTCCGGCTTCGTAAAGGAAAGATAAATCTTATCCTTTCCAAACTTCCTGGACACCTCCTCTGTGATCTCAATGTTCTCTTCCTTATCATAATTTAAGACCGCCCGCTCGCAGCCGGTATAGAGGATCTTTTTGATATCCTCCATCCGCGCCACATTCCCCGCACCGATCACCGGGATCTCAATAGCGGCACAGATCTCCTTGATCACATCCAGCGCCTTCTCATGTTCTTCATCGCCCCTGGACATATCAAAGACGATCAGCTCATCCGCCGCATTCTCACCGTAGGTCTTTGCCAGCTCCACGGGATTTTCCGACACCACCGTCATATCCTTAAAATTTTTTACCGCTTTTTCCTTATATAAGTAAATACATGGAATCAATCTTTTCATCATTTTTTCCTTTACCAATCACTTCCGGCCAGTCGCCCTTCCCCCGCAGCCGGAGTCTGCGGAACATCACTGACAGATCATGCCAGCGTCCCTTTCGTACTCAAAACGTCCGTAAGTCTCTCATCCGGCCTGGTTGCCTCGTCCAACGCCCTTGCAAAGGCCTTAAACATCGCTTCTATCATATGATGGTTATTTTGCCCATCCAGCACCTTAATATGTAAATTCATGCCGGCGCCGTAACTGACGGCATAGAAGAACTCATGTATCAGCTCTGTCTCCAGATAGCCCACGCGCTCCGCCGTAAACTTCGCATCAAAATTCAGCCAGGGCCTGCCGCCCAGATCCACGGCACAGAGCACCAGCGTCTCATCCATCGGCAATATACACTGCCCGAACCGCTTCATACCTTTTTTATCGCCCACGGCTTCCCTGATCGCCTGTCCCAGCACGATCCCGCAGTCCTCCACGCTGTGATGCCCGTCCACCTGAAGATCTCCGTCGATCCGTACCTTCAGGTCAAAAAAGCCGTGTCTGGCAAATCCCTCCAGCATATGGTCAAAAAAGCCTATACCGGTGGAAATATCCCCGCTTCCCTGTCCGTCCAGATTCAGTTCCATGGAAATCTTTGTTTCTTTTGTCGTTCTCTCTGTCTTAACTGTTCTCATACCCGCTCCTGACATATGCAATAAATTTTCTCCCCTTTTCACCTTACCCGGCTTCTCCGGCATCCCCAAGGAGTTCTCCCGACTCATCCACCGGATAGATCGCAAAAACAGTAGCGATCTGCGCCGGATAGGACTCCGCAATCTCTCCGTTATAGACAATCCTGATTGTATCTCCCACTTCCATCTGCGGCACCTCATGGGTTGATACCACCTCGGTGCTGACAACGATCTGATCTGAGGAGCTTAACTCTACCTCCCCCTCAAAAGGTTCCACCAGTACGGATTTTTCATATACTTCCAACACGGTCGCGTTAAAATATGGATTCGCCGTCTCCTCGCCGCAGCCGGCTAAAAAAATCGTACACAGCAATACAATAACAGATACCGTTTTTTTCATTCCGCACTTCCTTTCCATAAGCTGCTCCCATCTTCCTCCTGTTTGCCGTCAATATCCGATCTTCATAGACTGCCCTTTCACATAAACACCCTCCGAAAGCGTTAAGGGCAGTTTCTGATCCGCGGTAAATCCAATCGTTTCACCGTCCCGAAGGACCGCGCCCTCCATGATCAAATATGCGGAAATATCCCACATCATATCATAAACCTCCGAAGGCTCATGACTGCTGTGGAGAATCTCAAGTTCTTCCCTGCCGAAAGAGTTCAAACCATTGGTCCAGCTGCTGACACCCTTTTCGTCCCGATACAGGCCCACAAATACCAGATCACCCAAAGGCGGTTCCCCCTCCTTCATAACCATCGCTGACTCTATGAAATGTTCCGGCAGCCATACTGTCCCGCAGTCATAGATTCCCAGCGCATTTTGCGCTTTCAGGCAGGCACAGGCAACTTTTACAAAGAGCTCCCCGGCTTCTAAAGGTGCATGCCCTCTGCCCAGCACCGCCACCAGCAGATGCGCCTGATGAGCTCTCGCCGCAGCAACGGATGCCTCCCTTGTCATAAAATTGCTGTTTGCCCAGTACTCTGCTTCCCCGTCAGGAACCTTCGCTTCCATCAATCCGACCGTAGCCATCATGCCCTCTGCCTCAAATGCAAGGGTAATACCATCTTCTTCACTTTCCGTATTCCCGGCATCCTCCGGGCATTCCACTCCCCAGTCTTCTCTCAGGGCCGTCCGGAATCTCTCCACATCAAACTCCGGCGAAGACAACAGTACAAATCCTACAAAACTGCCGCCTGTGTTCTCCGTACTTTTATCTCCCTCTTCCAACTTCTTCGCCTGGTCCATCCAGTACTTCCTGATCATCTCCACCATTGCCACACACTTTTCCTGTGCCGTAGAAGGATCGTAGTCCTCCATCTCGCTGAAAATATGGCCGCAATGCCCTAAGCTGTCTCCCTCATAGCCGCCGCAGACCGCCACCTTCCAGGAACCTAATACCGACTTCTTAAACTTGAAAATATAATAATGCAGATCATACAGGTCAAATTCTCCCGCTATCTCAAGCTTTGCCGGCTTTTTTCCAAGCTCCTGCGGGTGAGAAAGCCACTCTTCCATTACTGCCGCCGCATATTCTCTCTGTGTCGTCATCCATATCCCCCCGTATCGATATTTTTTACAAAAAGTCAGTCCCACCAACAATAATACATATGATAACCGCTGTCACAGGGATTCTCAACCGGGATCAGATCACCGTCATCGCCGATGAGAAAATACTGCCGCGGAAAATAAGTCACCCCGCCATTGTCATTAACGCAATACCCCTGCTCGGAAAAATCCGTTATTTCTCCGATATCGCTCGGAAAAATATCTTCCGATTCAGCAAAAAACCTCTCTACCCTCCCAAGCGGCAGCCTGCTGAGAATGATCAGCGTATCCGCATAGATAAACGGGACTCCCCCATCCTCCTCAAATCCGTAAACCTCCACAAAAACTTTTGCGTTTTCATCCGCTCCAAGCAGCTTTTCGATCAAATCAAGATACCCCTGCTTTCCCTCAAGATTCTCACCTGCAAAATCGGTGAAATCATCCGAAGTATCCAGGAAATCCCTGTAAGCAAGCCAATAATTTTTCTTTCCGTAATCTTTGAGCGCATCCCTTTCTTTCAGTAATCCTAAAATACTCTCCTTTTGTCTGCGGAACATGATGCCCTCTCCTCTTACACTATCTGCCGTTTTCTTCTGTTGTAAACGCGGAATTTATCCCGCCAAAATCAGATTCTTCTCTTATCTCATCCAGCAGGGCCGCCGTAATATTTTTTGCGATAACGGAAGCCTTCTCGCAGTTTTCCTCAAAATTGCCGGTGCCGCTGTGCTCGGCGGTATCCGTAATACACCGGATCGAAAGAAAAGGGATGCCGTTTACATAACATACATGAGCAATGCCCGCGGTTTCCATATCTACCGCCAAAGGCGCAAACCTGTCGTTTATCTCATCCCGTCCCACATCCGTTATGAAAGACTCGCCCGTTACCATTCGTCCCCAGAATACCTTCCCGGGCAAAGTCATCTTGGAGACGGCGCTTTCAGAATACTTGATCAACTCCCGGTCCGCCTCAAAAAATACGGATTTCATCCAGGGATGAAATTCTGTCAGAATATCCTCTGCCACATCATGATAGCAGACTTCCGTAGAGATTACCGTATCAAATATGTCAAGGCACGGATTCATTCCGCCTGCTGTCCCCGCATTGATTATGATATCCACCCCGAAACCGTCTATCAGGATCTGGGATGCTATGGCCGCATTCACCCTGCATACTCCGCAGTAGAGGGCAACAACCCTCATGCCGTGTATCTCTCCCTCATAATATTTCAGCCTTGCTTTTTCCGTGATCCCCAAATGCTCTATTTCGGGCAAAAAAGGAGCAAGCTCCACATCACTGGCACATATGATTCCAACCTTCATCCATTCCTCCCCGCTTCTAACCAAAAAATAACGCCTTTGGGAACAGCGCCCTCACTGAAACCGCACCGCCACCGAATTTGCATGGGCGGTCAGCCCCTCACTTTTTGCAAACCGCTCGATATCCTCATGGTCCCGCAAAAGGGCCTCTTCGGAATACGAAATAATACTTGTCTTTTTGATAAAATCATCCACACCGAGAGGGGAGAAAAATTTTGCCGTACCGTTCGTAGGCAGAATATGGTTTGGTCCCGCAAAATAATCTCCCAAAGGTTCCGAAGAATATTCTCCTAAAAAAATAGCTCCGGCATTTTTCACTTTTGTCATTGTCAGGAACGGATCTCTTGTCAGAATCTCCATATGCTCCGAAGCAATATCGTTTGCGGCGTCCACCGCCATATCCATATTTTCCGCCACCAGAATATAACCGTAATTGTCCAGCGATTTTCTGATAATCTCCTCCCGGGAAAGCTGCCCTGCAAAATTCTCCGCCTCCACGGAAACCTTCTCTGCAAGTTCCGCGGAATCCGTGATCAGAATAGCGCTGGCAAGCTCGTCATGCTCCGCCTGGGATAAAAGATCTGCTGCCACATACTTCGGATTTGCGTATTGATCCGCCAAAATCAATATTTCACTGGGACCTGCCACAGAATCAATGCTCACATAGCCAAACACCGCCTTCTTTGCCAGCGCCACGAAAATATTGCCGGGCCCCGTGATCTTGTCCACCTTCGGAATGGACTCCGTACCGAACGCCATGGCCGCGATCGCCTGGGCGCCGCCCACTTTGTAAATCCTGTCCACTCCCGCAATGTCCGCCGCCACAAGGGTTCCGGGGTTCACCTTCCCGTCTTTTCCCGGTGGCGTTGTCATAATGATCTCCTCAACGCCGGCCACCCTTGCCGGCACCACATTCATCAGCACGCTGGACGGATAGGCCGCCTTCCCGCCCGGCACATAGACGCCTGCCCGCTCAAGCGCTGTGATCCGCTGCCCTAAAATAGAACCGTCCGGCTTCGTCGCAAAAAAACTCTGTCTGACCTGCTTCTCGTGGTACGCCCTGATATTCTCCGCCGATCTTTTCATCGTCCCGATCAGCTCCCCATCCAGCGCCCGGTAGGCCTCCTCTATCTCCGCCCCCGTCACAACCAGGTTCTCCGCCGTCAGCTCACACTTATCAAACTGCTTTGTATAGTCAAAAACCGCCTGATCCCCTCTCGCTCTGACCTGCTCGATGATCCCGTTCACCGTCTCCTCGTACTCCCCGTAATGGCTGGGACTCCGTTTCAGCAGATCCTCCAATATATTCTTTTTGGTTTCTCCGGTCAGTGCCATGATTCTCATTCCGATATTCCTCCTATTCGCAAATCTCCTTCAACTGATAAATCAATCTGCTGATCCTCTCATACTCCATCCGCATGCTCACCGGATTCACGATCATCCTCGCAGAAAGCGGGCAGACCTCCTCCAGCACGCCGAGCCCGTTTTCTTTCAGCGTCCCGCCGGTCTCCACAATATCCACGATTACATCCGACAGCCCCACGATCGGTCCCAGTTCCACCGAACCGTTCAGTTTAATAATATCCACTGTCTGATGCTTCTTATTATAAAAATATTCCTTTGCGATCAGCGGATACTTCGTCGCCACCCGAATCCTCTCATGATGCCGTAAAAACTCCCCTGCCTCCTCAGGTCCGCAGACACACATCCGGCACTTACCGAAGCCAAGGTCCAATACTTCGTATACCCGCCTGTTTTCCTCCATAATCGTATCTCTGCCCACCACGCCGATATCCGCCGCGCCATACTCCACATAGGTCGGCACATCCGGTCCCTTGGATAAGAAAAATTTCAGCTTCTGTTCCTCATTGACAAAGATCAGCTTCCGGGAATCTTTGTCTTTCATCTCCTCACAGGTGATCCCAAGCCTCTCTAAAAGTTCCAGTGTTTTATTGGCAAGCCTGCCCTTCGCCAACGCAAAAGTCAGGTATCTGTTTTCTTTCATAGCGTTTCCTTCTTATTTTTATTCTACCGTCAAAAAATATAGATCGCACCCGCGTTTTTCCGCCAGTTCCTGATACTCTTCCCTCATTTTCCTCTTATCCCTCAGCATCAGTTCCGCACAGACGCCGTCCGCCCGCAGTTCCTTTGCTTTCGCAAGCGCCCCTTCAAACGTCTCCTTCTCATAGACCAGTATCGCATGTCTCCCCTGCAGCGGCAAGGTAATCTTCTGGCTCGCCAGTGCCGTCATCAGATCATCCAGCACCACAACAAATCCCACGGCTGGCGCATCCTTTCCGAAAGTCTTTAGCAGATTGTCATAGCGTCCGCCCTTCACGATAGCGTCCCCCACGCCGTAGGTATACGCACGGAACGTCACGCCGGTATAATAATGATACTTACTGAGCAGGCCGAAATCAAAGGATATGTACTGCTGCACGCCGTAGATGGTCAGCCTCTCGTACAACTGCTTTAACCTCTCCACCGCCCTCAGCGACCGATCGTTTGAGACAAGCGCCTCCGCTTTGTGGAGCACCTCCACCGAACCGAATAATTCCGTTATCTTCAAAAAAGCCTTTCCGTATTCCGCCCCGATATGCTGCTGCTTTAAAAGATCCTCCACCCCGAAAATATTTTTGCCGCCAACACTTTCCCTGAGCGCCAGTTCCGTCTCCTTTGGCAGCCCCGCCGCCTCGCAGAGCCCCCTGAAATAGTCCGCCTGCCCGATCGTCACCTGAAACTGCGAAAGCCCCGTACTCTTCAGACACTCGATCAGCATGGCAATCAGCTCCGCATCCGCTTCCACGCTGTCGTCCCCGATCAGTTCCGCCCCCATCTGCGTGACCTCGCAGAGTTTCCCCTGCAGGCTCGATATGTTGGTAAAGGTATTTCCCAGATAACAAAAGCGGATCGGAAACGTCTCCTCCATAAAATATTTTGCCGCGCACCGTGCCATGGAAGGCGTAAAATCCGGCCTCAGCGCCAGCGTGTTTCCTTCCTTGTCAAAAAATTTATACAATTCCTTCGACGGCGTCGTCCCGATCTTACTCGAAAACACATCGAAAAATTCAAAGGACGGCGTCTGGATATCCTGATATCCGAAGCTTTTCAGCTTACCGTGGATCAGTTCCTCCAGTTTTAACTTTCCCGCATATTCTTTTCCGTAAATGTCCCGCACACCCTCCGGTGTATGCAGTAAATTCTGGTTCATATTTTTCTTTTCTCCACTTTATCAAAGTAATGTATTATCACATAAAAGCATACGTAAGATTATAGAAAAACATCCCTCTTCTGTCAAGCCCGGTCATCCAGATCCTTCTGCAGCATATCCAGATACGGTATCAAAACACCGTGTCTGCGGGGAATAAAATATTCCGGGTTCAGTTCCTCAAACCGGAAGCTTTTCCTGCCCCCTTTCAGTTTTCGATCCCAGAAATAGTAGAGCATTTCAAAGGGCAGATAGTAAAACGCATCCCGGTGGGTATAGTAGATCAGAAAAAATGCCACCCCACCCTGCTTCTCAAACCTCTGCATAAAATCCACCTGATGGTCGTGGATGTTCTGCAGAGAAAATGTGTCCACCGCACATTCCTTGGCATCAAAACAGACCGGAATCCCCTGCACGGCACCGATATAGTCCACCGTACTCTTCTGATCAAAGTAGGCAAGGGTGATATGCCTGGACTCCTTGTCTATTTTAATCGGCGTAATCGGCGTCGGAATCTTCTGGATCAATGCCAGCCCTGCCTCCGCATATTTTTCATTTGTTCTGTTGATCATGTCTTCCAGGGCGGAGCCCCGAAGCCCTCTGCTCTTCCATGTTGGCATAGTCTGCTCCCGTTACGGCTTCATCAGTTCTTTCCGCTTTCCTTTCCGATCAAAGGAAACCGTATGTCTCATTATCATTTATCTTTTAGCTTATGTCAATATACTATTCAAGCTTCCTGATTTTCTTCCCCCGCATCAAAATAATACATGATCAGCTCTTTCGCAATCTCTTTTGCCGCCGTACTTGACGCATTCCGGTCACCATTTTCCCCCAGATAAACGCAAAAATATACCCGCTCTCCCTTCTTTTCGGCAAATCCCGTATACCATGCATCTACGATAACGCCCCTCTCTTTCCCCATTCCGGTCTTTCCGTAGATAAAAACGCCTGCCTGTTCCTGTTCCAGCATTACTTCTTTCAGCGCCCGAATCGTATCTGCCGAATAAACGGTATCCTCCCCGAAAATACGCTCCATCACCTCCGTCTGTTCCTTCGGCGAAATCTTCAGGGAAGATTCGATCCAGAAACCGGTCAGCGCCGGATTGCTGTTGTTGGTATTAAGCCGTCCCTCCCAGTCCGAAATATCACCGTTTCCATACCGGAGTGCATTCAGCTCTTCCTGCATCAGCTCCGGTCCGATCTCATCGATAACCTCCCGGAAATACCAGACACAGGACTCCCGGAAGGCATCCCGAAAATCTATATCACGATTCCACTCCTCATTCCAAAATATCTCACCGCTCCATCTCCGCAGGGATTCATCCGGAACCACAACGCCGTTTTCCAGCGCAATACAGGAGGAGATAATCTTAAAGGTGGAGCAGGGAGAAGTTCTCTCATCCGCCAGCTCTTTCTGATAGATCATATAGGATTCATCTTCGGCATCATACAAAACGGCGGCGCCCTTTAAGCCGTCAAAATATCCGCCAAAATCCGCTTCCACGATTTCCGCGGAAAAAAAGCCGTAATCCGTTTCCGGGACATCGTCCCTTCTTTCCTTTCCGTTCATGGTTTCTTCAAATATCCGCAGATTTTCCGAAAGGGACCGGGAAGAATCCCTGACAAACCCTGTCTCCTCACCATCCAGCCACCACAGCGTATCTCTCAGCGCCCCTTCCTTTTCAAAGGTTTTTGACAGTTCGTTATCCGTGACGATAAGAGGGATGCTTTGGGCAAGCAGTCCGTTCACTTCCTCCATAAAAGCCGCAATTTTCTCCGCCTCAAATTCCCCATGAATGGGGGAGCCGAAATTGATATCAAAAGAAACCGCATTCCGCTGTGCCGTATTTTCTTTGTCATCCACCATGGTAAAAAGCTCATAGTCGTAATCGCCGCAGCCCTGATACATCGTGGGGCGATACCGCAGCAGGTAATCCTCCCCGTCCAGCCTGCACAGAAAAACCGCTTTCTGCCCCGTATGGACGTAGCCCCCTGCTTCCCTGTGAATCCTCTCTCCGCTCTCCCAGACTTCAAGTTCTTTTCCCTCCCCTTCCTCCGCATCCACAATGCGCAGCTCCTCAGGGATTCCGTTTCGGTTCAGGTCCGTCTTTGGCAGATCATCCACAGCTAAAATGCTCTGAGTTTCCTTTTCTCCGGTATCCTCCTTTTTTGCCCGTCCGGCCATAAATACCGTTATCCCTGCCAGCAGAAATACCGCCGCTATTATCGTGATCACAAGAATTGTGGCTTTCTGCGGATTGAAACTGTTATGGTGCGAATGCTTTGTCAATCTTCTTTGCTCTTTCATATATTTTTGTCCTTATTTTGATTCTCAGACTTCTTTTTCCCTTTCGGCTTTATCAGATCATAACTCTCTCCGATCATCCGGCAAATCTCCCGATTCGGCACACTTCCGTCCAGTATAATGGAATTCCAGTGCTCCTTGTTCATGTGATAGCCCGGTATCACGGAAGGAAAAGTCTCCCGCCAAAAATCTCTCCACTGGGTATCGCATTTCACATTGATCCAAATATGTCCGGCTCTCTCAAAGATGTAAGCAAACGTCTTTTGGTTCTTCTTATGCCGCATCACACACCAGTTCGGATCATGAAAAGGATAGTCCTCATATACATCCTGCAACGCCAGACAGCAGGCTATCGCCTCTTCACGCTCCATCATGGATGCATTTTTCCACTCCTCTTTTTCATCCTTCCCCATAAAAGCCGCTCCTTCCCTTCTTTGTCCTTTCCTTTACTCCTCCAGATAATAGGCTTCCATCCCTGCAAGCACCGGTATCTTCTCTCCGCATTCCGGACAGGTATATATTCCGAAAATATAGCGTAAATATTCCAGCCCCATGTGATCCTCCAGCAGCGCAAATAAGTTATACAGCCATTGTTTTGCATCCCCCGGACTTTTGCCGTCCCATTTCCCCGCGGGCACATCCGCCGGTTCAATCCGTTCCGAAAGATCAAAATAGCCAATTTCCATTTCCTCATCACAGTTATCACAGGCAGGACAAACCACATAGCAGGCATTCAGAGAAGAAAGAAACAGCATGTACGCCAGTTTCCTCTCCCCCAGAATCGCCGAGACCGCCACGGCAAATTCCGATCTCCGGTAGTCTTCCTTTTCCAGTACATATGCCAAATGCTCCGCCAAAAAGTTGACGGTTATCGCCTGAATCTGCTTTATGGCATTTTGATAACTCTCATACACGCTGATCTCCTTCGGCTTCCCATCGTATGTATCCGCCCAGGTCCTATCCTCCGTCTTATCACCGTACCTGTCCGCCTCAGATATGCCCTCCGCCTTATCACCGTACCTGTCCGCCTCAGATATGCCCTCCGCACCGTACACATTATCCTCCGGCCGATCACCGAGCACATCCGTAGCCAGAGTGCTTCCCGCAGCCATAATGCCCCGGAACACCCACTCCAGGTCTTCCTCTTCTTCCCATTTTGACATAATTTTTGCCAGATAGGGAATCACCAGCCAGGTCGCCCGATAAAAGCTCATCTGGTGGTACAGATTTTCAAACAGATTGTCAAAAACAATCTCATAATTTGTTTTCGGTATGGTCTCCAGACGGCGAAGTTTCAATGCCTCCGGCGCATCTTCCCTCGCTCCCATCATAACTTCCACTTCCGCCGCCACATTGCCGTAAGCGCCTCTGTACACTTCCCACAGAAAAGAATCCGGATCCTCAAGGGCATACGGATCCTGATCCTTCTCCCTTGTTACCGCCTGAAACGGAACTTTCTCTATCACTACTTCCCCCGCGTTATTTCCTCCGAATCCCGCTCTCTTTCCCGTCTTATGTTCCGATTTCTTCTCCGGCCTGTTTTCGGGCTCCTTTTCCGCCCTCTTCTCCGCATCCTTTTTTGCCTGTTTTGCTTTCACTATATATTCCGGCAGATAAACTTCCCTGATCCGGCAGTGATCAAAACAGTCCGCATTTTCCAACTGGCTTCCCTCCAGGGAAAGCCTTGTCAGCCGAAACAGTTTTAATATACTTTCTGCATTTTTCACCTCGGAACAATGATGCAGGCTTAAAATTTTTAAACTGGTAACATTCTCCAGCAGGGCACAATCGATCACACCGCAGCCCGAAATCTCCAGGGTTTCCAGCGCAGGACAGGTCTTTAAAAAAGAAAAATCCCTGACCGGCATCGCCGATATGGTCAGTTTTTTTAACCTCGCCATTTTTCCGATGATGCTGAAATTACCCTCCTCAATCTCTAACCGTTCCGGTAAGGGATCATGATTCGGATCAATCAGCTTCCCGTAAAGCGGCTTTCCGCCGCAGGAAAGTGTTTTCACTTTCTGAAAATCATACAGGGTTTCAGGTACCCTGCCCAGAGCATCCGCCACACAGTTAAGAAGCGTCGGATCTATTTTGATCTTTGGCATTTCCATCATATTTTCCTCCTTCTCTTTGAAAACTCAAATGCTTTGCCGCCAAATATGGATTACGGTTCAGATACGCAGCGGATCGCATACACACGGCTCCCGCAGTAAGACAGCTCCGTTATACCGTCCTTCAGCGGATCCATACACAGATACCTGCCATCCTTCGCGCCGACAATCAGCACATAGTGAATATTTCCAAGAACGTACATCCTCACCCTGACCACAGGGTAATGTCCTTTTGCAAGGCAGTCGTCTATCATCTTAGCCGAAACTTCCCCGTAGACATCAACCTGATACTCCTGCAGTCCCGACAGCGCCTCCCACTGAAGGTTGCCCTCCGCGTCATATACCCCTCCCCCGGAAAATTTCGCGTTTAATGTTCCAGGCGTTACCTCCCTGCCGCTCTCCATGGAGAGGGCGGAAGCGATGCAGCTAACCAGACAGCCGGAAGAGCCCATGGTATAAGCCGAATCCCCCAGATAGTCCTCCTCCCACCTCTCATCGTCCTGTCTGTAAAAAACAATCTCCGTCTCCGGCAGAATATCCCCATCCCGGGACGGTTTCACCTGTACGCCGCCCCTTAACCGAAAACATACAAAGCCCATCCCGGCAAACAGGACGCATAATGCGATCACCATCACCGAAAAAGACGATTGTCTCCCCGATCTTCCATTTCCCGAGCCTTTCGTTTTATTCTTCATACTTTTTACACCGGTTCCCTTAAAAATACGACGGATTCATAAATACCACCGTCAAAGACACGATCTCCCCCTTTTCATCCAGCCCCCAGTAACCGCTGTAGATGCCGTCCCCCATACCGCTTGAAAACAGCACGATCCTTTCGCCGCCACCCGGAACCTTCCAGGCAAGAAAACTTACGCCCGTATTCCGATAAGCGGAATTTTCTTCATCGCTTTTCTCAAAAAGCGCCTTAAAATAATCTATGTATTTGTTTCCTTCCGGATTTTCCTGCCGCCATTTTTCAAAAAATACCCTGTAATCTTCCGAGGCTTTCGCATCCGCAAAGCATGCCAGTCCCGTGTCCACGCCAAAAAACGTAAAGGCGCCCGGCGCTCCCCAATCTTCCCGCTTTTTCCCCTTCGGCATGGCAATCTCATAGCTGAGCGCATGCCCGCTGCCAATCAGGAGCCTTGCCGCCGCAACCCGCTGCCCCACGATCCCGGAACGACATACAGCAAGTTCCACCGGATAACTTCCCGCCGGAATCTTTTTATCCAGCACCGTCTCATACTTGCTGCCCAGATACGCCAGAGGATCGGCAAGCACCACTTCGCCGGTGGGAAAATCCGCCCGGCCGGCCCGCACAACAGCCGTCCTTTCATCTTCCGTAAACAGCCCCTTAAAAAAGTCCGGCGCATAAGCCTCCTGATTGAGAAATTTCAGGTTTTTCTCAAAGGCAATCTGTCCCGGATGCTTCACCGGCTCCCGGATCTCCTTCCCCGTCCCTGTGTCAACAAAATATTTCCCCGTCTTGTCGTCCCGAAACTCCAGATCACTTCCCATTGGCATATAAAACACATTGACAACCGTCGGTTCAATATTTGCCAGCGTATTAAAGTCTACGATCTCCATATTATTCACATCGTCCACATAATCCTGCGTGTCCTTATCGCCAAACGCCACCCAGCCGTTTCCATGCCCGGCATCCTGCCGAAAGAGCCATTTCAATTTTGAAGTCCCGTTCAAAATGGACTTTGAGACGATAGTCCCGCCCGCTCCCTCAATATATATCTTTCTTTCCTCCTGTTTTTCTTCAGGCTCCTCCGATTTCTTTTTCCGAAACATTCCCATCATAAAGCGCCTCCTTTCTTTTCATATCCTATTTTACACGAAACATCCGGCAATGAAAATAAAATTATCTTATATTATCCGGGAACCTGAAAAATTTTACAGCTTCGCAGTCATCTACCCCACCAGCATCTCTTCAATAAATATCCCATACCCTTTCTCCGGTGCATTCACAAGTACATGCGTCACTGCCCCCACCACCTTTCCATCCTGCAGAATGGGGCTTCCGCTCATCCCCTGCACGATGCCGCCGGTGAGGCTTAACAGTTCATCGTCCGTCACAAGCAGTTCCAGTCCTTTGTTGCCGCCGTCATTCCCCATGTGAATCGCCGTGATCTCTATCTCATACTCCTTCATCTCATCATTGATCGTAGAGATCATGGTTGCCTTACCCGGATGAATATCCTGCTTGAAGCCGACCTCCTGGGTTTCCAGATAGATCCCGCTCTCCTTAAGCTTCTCCAAATCAAGCCGTCCGAAAATGCCGTAGGGCGTATTTCTTGTGATCTCTCCAATCACATTTTTATCATCATACTCGATCATACCCGTAAGTTCTCCGGGTACTCCGTCAGCCCCCTTTCTGACGGCCACGATCTTTGTTCCGTAGAGAGAACCTCTGCCAAGTTCCATCAGTTCTCCGGTATCCGAATCCGTGATACCGTGACCGAGGGCGCCGAAGTTTCCCTCCCCGTCCACAAAAGTCAGCGTACCGACACCCTGAGCATTGTCTCTGATCCAGATGCCCATCTTATATTCCCCGTTCTGATTTTTTGCGGGCGTCACCCGCTCTTCTAAGTACACACCGTCCCTCTCGATGCCAAGCAGCACCTCGGTTCCCTGATTTTCCGCAAGCAGGCTCATAAACTGTTTTTTGCCGGTGACTTCCACATCATTATAGCTCAGAATATAATCCCCCTCCGCAAGACGGTTTTTGGAGGGTTCCCTTACCGCACCGTCACTGTCGTTAAAGCTGCCGACACCTACTACCATAACTCCTTTTGTCTTTAAAAAAATACCGATGGGAAAACCTGCGGCGGAAACGTTCCTCTCCCCCATCACCTGAATTTCCACACTTTTTAAGGGAATCAGCCCAAGCAGCTTTACATCCATCTGATAGGTAGCTTCCGAAATTCCCGTTTTCATTGTGACCGGCCGGTACAGAGCCGCCTCCATCCTGCCCTGTCCCGTCTCTATGCTGGCGCTGGCAGGCACCTTGAAATGCATCTGCTGCTCCCTCTGTGTTGTCAGCCTCACCTGGGAAGGCACAGAGTCATAGCACAGATACCAGCCTGCGGCAAGTACGCCGACACATACCGCCGCAAAAATTCCTTTATAAAAATTTCTGATTACCTTCCTCATGTTCTCCTGATCCTCCGAATACCTGAAAATATTATCACCGGAATTTTCAATCATACTCTCAAAAGTGTCTCAAAACTTCCTGCATCTTTCAAAATCCTGCCGCAATCGACAGGATATTCCGGATTTTATACTCACACAAAAGGACACGAACAGTGTCGCCACCGTGGTGTCCTTTTTAGTATGCGTAGGTAATCAAAATTCACTACACTCATTTTTTGTTTTATATGGAATTTTTTGCCATTTCCATCAGTTCTTCCGCATTCTGCAGCGCCGCCCTGGAAATTTCCTCGCCTCCCAGCATTCTTGCAATTTCCGAAACTTGCTCCTTTTTATCTAACGGAGATATGGAAGTCTTTGTCACACCGCCTGTTACCTTTTTTTCAATATAAAAATGATGATCCGCCATCGCTGCTATCTGGGGCAGGTGGGTAATGCAGATAACCTGCCGCCTCTTCGAGAGCACGCCCAGCTTTTCCGAAACCTTCCATGCCGTCCTTCCGCTGATACCCGCATCGATCTCATCAAAGATCAGCGTCCCCACCCCGTCTTTATCAGCCAGTACGGTCTTTAGCCCCAGCATAATCCGGGACAGCTCACCGCCGCTTGCCACCATGGACAGAGGACGAACCTCCTCCCCCTGATTGGTGGAGATCAGAAATTCCACATCATCCCATCCGCCCGCACCCTGCCAGGCATCTCCGCTTAATACCTTCACCTGAAAATCCACATGCGCAAAATTCAGGTCAATAAGCGCCTGCTTTAATTTTTTCTCCAGTGCCTTTGCCGCCTGTGCGCGTACCTTAGAGGCCTTTTTGCAGAGTTTGTCCATCTCCTCCTTTGCCTTTTGAAGCTGCTTTTTCAGCTCCTCCTGATAAGCGTCGAAATCAGAGAGTTTCTGCCGCTCCATCTCCCGCTTTTCCTGATACGCCAGCACATCTTCCAGTGTTTTTCCGTATTTTATCTTTACATGATTCAGTACATTGAGCCGCTCTTCCGTTTTGACCAGATCGGCTTCCTCAAAATCCATCCTCTCCTGATAGTCTGCCAGATCTCTGTTAAAATCATGCAGAAGCTGATCAATCTCATCAAGCTGCGCCGTGATGCCGGAGAGTTCCTCATCCAAATCCGACACATTTGTCATTTCTCTCAGAGCACGTCCGACCAGATCCGCGGCGCCCTCTCCGCCTTCTCCGCCGGCGAGCCGGCAGGCGGCAGATATACTCTCCACAATACGGCGTCCGTGCGTCATTTTCCGGTAATTTTTTTCCAGTTCCTCATCCTCTCCCGGCACGATATGCGCCTCTTCGATCTCCTGCACCTCAAACTCCGCCAGCGAGAGTTCCCGCATTCTTTCCGCCTCATCCATTCCGGCTTCTTCCAGTTCTTTTTTGATACCGGTAAGCTTCTGCCAGCCTTCTTTTAAAGAAGGCAGAATCGATGATAGCTTTTCTCCGGCATATTCATCCAGTATTTCCTGATGTTTCTTTTTTTTCAGAAGAGACTGATGCTCGTGCTGCCCATGGATATCCAGAAGCTGCTCCGCCAGCAGTTTTACCTGCTTGGAAGTCACAACTTCCCCGTTGATGCGGAATACGCTCCGGGAAGGCTGGATTTTTCTGGAAATCATAACGGAACCGTCCTCCCAGGGCAGGTCAAGCTCCTCCATCCGCTTTTTCACCTGCGGCGAGTCCTCCTGAAACAACAGCTCGATCAGGGCATAGTCCGCCCCCGTCCGGATCATCTCCTTATCCGCCCGCTCTCCCAGCGCAAGGTTCACGGAACCGATCAGTATGGATTTGCCGGCACCGGTCTCACCGGAGAGGATATTCAGACCATCTCCGAACTCCACTTCCTCGGCATCGATCAGCGCCAGATTCTTTACACTTAAACTTATCAGCATAGCTTCTCCTATCTCTCTCCGGGCATCCATGTCATTTCGTTAGCACCTTACCTCAGCCGGGAGGGACATAAAATGCGGGGGGAGCCCGTTAAAAAGCGTCGGCACTTAGCAAATGAGGAATTTTCATGGAAAATTGCTCATGCGCTTAGTGACCGCTACGCTTTTTTCCGAGCGCAAGCGTGGCGACGGAGCATTTTATGTTCCTCCCGGCGTCCGGCAATGTTAACCAAATGACATTGCACCGGCGCGTCTGCTGTTATTTATTTAAAACATGGTTAATCTTCTCTTTGACGGTCTCCGCGTCCTCCGCCGCCCGCACAGCAAGCATGATTGTGTCATCGCCGGCGATCGTGCCCACGATCTCCTTCATATGCATGGCATCCAACGCCGCCGCCACGGCCATAGCCATCCCCGGAACGGTCTTTACGATCAAAAGGCTCTGAGCCATCCCCATACTGCTCATGCCTTCCTGAAGCACCCGGACATATTTATCGCTCATTTCCCCGTGGGATTCCCGCAGCAGCACATACTTCTGCCTTCCCCTCCCGATGGATACCTTGGACAGCTTGAGTTCCCGGATATCCCTTGATACCGTTGCCTGCGTCACGTCATACCCCTCCTGCCTCAGTCTCTCCGCCAGTTCCTCCTGAGTCTCCAGATCATAATTTTCAATCAGTTCCACAATTTTCGCATGACGGTTTTTCTTCATCTCGCAATACCCTCTCTTTTTCTAATCAGTCAGTCTTCCCTGTCTGCCCTTCTCTTTCGCACCTCAGACATCCATCTTTTTATGTAATACCTCCACAAAGCTGTCCTGGCTCAGTTTCAGCATTTCCGTCACCTTTTCGGCTCTCTTTATCTCCATCCTGTCCCCGGCATACATCTCCATTGTGACGCTGCCGTCAAAACAGGCTTCCACTTCCTGCACAAACCCCTTTTTGTTTTCCCCGATCTCTATCGCCACTTCATCCTCCGCCGAGAGCACGATCGTGCGGGAGCTCATCGTATGAGGACAGATCGGTGTAAGCAGTATCAACTGGGCGTGAGGTTCCACGATAGGCCCTCCCGCGGATAAATTATAACCGGTGGAGCCGGTGGGCGTAGCCACCAGTATCCCGTCCGCATGACAGGTGTGCAGAAGCTGTCCGTTCACATAGATATGAAAGGTAATGATCTGCAGAGAACCCCTTCTGGTGATCGCAATATCGTTTAAAGCGCAGTCTTCCCGCCGCTCTTTTGCTCCTCCTGCACAGACCACCCTGCCGGAGAGCATCATCCGCTTCTCCCTCGTAAAATCATCCGCCATCAACTGATCCAGCGCTTCCTCCAGATAAGCACTGTCCACCTCCGCCAGATACCCCATTGTCCCCAGGTTTACGCCGATCAGCGGCACCTTCGCATCGGCGGCGTTCCTGGCCGCCCGCAGCAGTGTCCCGTCGCCGCCCAGCACAATGACGCATTCCACTCCCGCCGGGATATTCAGCTCGGAAACATCCCCTGTTTCCGTAAAACAGGATTTTCCGTGCCTTTCCAGATACCCTCTGATCCGATTTGTACAGGCAAAGGCCGAATCCTTCTGTTTATTTGTCACCACAAGAAAATTGTTCATCCTTCATCCACCCTGCCGCAATCCGCCCCCTCGTGGGCGCTCTCTACCGTCTCTTCAATCAGGCGCGCTCTCTCAGGCTCCGATGAAATTCCCGTCCCACTCTCCTGCAGGGCAAAAAGCCGCTTCTCCGCCTCGGCTTCCGTCAGTTCCGAAAGTTCCTGCGCCTGCCCGGCATTTTTTTTCAGATACAGGAGGTACTCAATATTCCCCTCCGGCCCTTTGATCGGGGAAAAGGACAATCCTGCTATCTCGAAACCGATGTCCGCCGCAAAATCCATTACCTTGCAGATCACCTCCCGGTGCACCGCCTTGTCCCTGACCACGCCCTTTTTGCCTACTTTTTCCCGCCCGGCCTCAAACTGCGGCTTGATCAGACATACCATCTGTCCTTTATCGCCAAGAAGATTCCTTGCCGGAAGGAGTATTTTTGTCAGGGAAATAAAGGAGACGTCACAGGAAGCAAAAGCCGGCCTCTCCGGGATATCTTCCGGCGTCAGATACCGGAAATTGGTCCTCTCCATACAAACCACCCGCTCATCGCTTCTCAATTTCCAGTCAAGCTGCCCGTGCCCCACATCTATGGCATACACCTTCCCTGCGCCGTTTTGCAGCATACAGTCCGTAAAACCGCCGGTAGATGAGCCGATATCCATGCAGGTTTTCCCCTCCAATACAAGCGCAAACACCAAAAGAGCCTTTTCCAGTTTCAGCCCGCCCCGGCTCACATAGGGGAGCGTATTCCCCTTTACTTCCAGTTTTTGTATTTTTTCCGGATCAAAAACCGTTCCCGCCTTGTCCTCCCGCTGGTTATTGACAAAAACATCGCCCGCCATAATGAGCGCCTTTGCCTTTTCCCGTGAGGACGCATACCCCTGCTCCACAAGCAGCACATCCAGACGTTTCTTTTTCGGCTTTTCTTTCTTTCCGGTTATTTCCGTTTCCATTTCAACCATCTGTTTCCCTTTGTAAAAACAGGCAGCATATCACACACCTGCCGACATCTTTTCTCTCACGCGTTCCCGTAGCCCACATACTCCGTCACGATCCGCTTTGCAATGCAGCCCTCCGTCAGTCCCAGTTCTTCCTTCAAAAGGTCCACACTGCCATGTTCCACATACACATCCGGCAGAGCGACGGAAATCACCTTCATCCCGGAGTCCGGCAAAGAGTCCGCATAACTTCTTACACTCTCTCCGAAACCGCCCTTTGCCACGTTCTCCTCCAGCGTAACAAGAAGCTTATGGTCATGGGAAAGTTCTTCGATCAGCGCCTCATCGATAGGCTTTACAAACCGGGCATTTACCAAAGTGCAGGCATAGCCGATATCTTTCAGGATCTTCCTGACAGCCGCCCCTTCCTTTACCATGCTGCCCGCCGCCATAATACAGATGTCCTCCTCCTCATAGAGGACTTCGCTCTTTCCGTAAACAATCGGCATACGGAACTCCTGCATACCGTCCCAGGCTTCCCCTCTGGGGTAGCGGATGGCGATCGGTCCCTCAAACCGCAGGGCAAACTTCATCATATCCGACAGCTCCCATTTGTTCTTTGGCGCCATCACATGCATATTCGGTATACTCGACAGATAGGACAGATCAAAGATGCCCTGATGCGTCTCTCCGTCGCTCCCCACAAGCCCCGCTCTGTCTATGGCAAAGATCACCGGCAGATTCTGAATGCAGACATCGTGGATGATCTGATCATAAGCGCGCTGCAAAAAGGAGGAATAGACAGCCACCACCGGCCTTAATCCCCCTGCGGCAAGCCCTGCGGCAAAAGTCACGGCATGTTCCTCCGCAATTCCCACATCGAAAAAACGCTCCGGGTAAATGTTGCGGAAGCGCTTAAGCCCCGTCCCGTCCGGCATCGCCGCCGTGATTGCCACCACCCGCTCATCCCGCGCCGCAAGTTTGATCATCACCGTGGAAAAGATATCGGTATAGTTTGCCTTTGTGCGGGGATGCGCCGGAAGCCCGGTCTCAATCTCAAAGGGTTCCGCCCCGTGGAAACGTGCCGGATGTTTCTCCGCCGGAACATAGCCCTTCCCCTTTGTGGTCAGCATATGTATCAGGACAGGTCCCTCTACTTTTCTGGCCTCCCGGATAAATCTCGCCATCTTCTGGATATCATGACCGTCCACCGGTCCCATATAGGTGACGCCCAAATCCTCAAAATACATGCCCGGCACCACCAAACGCTTCACATCGTTCTTCACCTTTCTGATGCCCTCCACCATGGTCTTCCCGTGGTAGAAACCGATCAGTTTATTATAAACCGTATTTTTCAGGTCCAGATAATTCTCCGTCGTGCGGATGGCATTTAAGTATTTGGATACACCGCCCACATTTTCGGAGATGGACATATTGTTGTCATTTAAAATAATGATAAAATTGGTTTCCAGCTTGCTGGCATTGTTGATCGCCTCATATGCCATGCCGCCGGTCAGCGCCCCGTCACCGATCACGGAAACCACCGCAAAATCCTGCTTCTGCAGATCTCTCGCCTGCACCATGCCGAGCCCCGCGGAGATGGAGGTGGAGCTGTGCCCCGTATCAAAGCAGTCGCAGTCGCTCTCCTTCCGCTTCGGAAAACCGCTCATGCCGCCGTATTTGCGCAGGGTATCAAAACCGTACGCCCTGCCAGTGAGCAGCTTGTGGGTATACGCCTGATGTCCCACATCCCAGATAATCTTGTCCTTCGGCAGATCCAGCGCCAGATGCAGCGCCATAGTCAGCTCCACACAGCCCAGATTAGAACCAAGATGCCCGCCCGTCACGGAAATTTTCCTGATCAGAAACTCCCGGATCTCCTGCGCCAGGTCATACAGATGCTCCTTTTCTATTTTCTTGATATCGTTTGCCTTTTTGATCTTCTCCAAATACATAACGGCTCCGCCCCCATGATGATCGGTTGTACATTCCTGATTTTATCGTCTTTGCTATCTGTTTATGATCCCCTATTTTCTTCTTGTGATCAGGCTTACCACAAGTTCCTCCAAAAATTCATTTCTCTCCTGCCGCTTTCGCAAAATATCCAGCGCCTCCTTCGAGAGCCTTTCCACATCCTGTTTGGACTTTTCCAGTCCATAAACCGACACATATGTCAGTTTATCATTTTTCTCATCGCTCCCCACTGGTTTCCCGAGCTCTTCGAGGGTACTTGTAATATCCAGAATATCATCCTGTATCTGGAAGGCGATACCGATGGCATATCCTGCCTTTTCCAGCTCCTTTACGGCTTCTTCATCCGCTCCCGCCAGATGGGCTCCGATCATCATCGCGGACTGGATCAGCGCCGCCGTCTTGTGGGCATGGATAAACAGAAGTTTTTCCCCGTCCAGTCTGAGTTTTCTTTTTTCCGCCTCCACATCCACAGCCTGTCCGCCGATCATCCCGTAAATGCCGGCTTTTTTTGCCAGTATTGTCAGCGCACCGCCGACTCTTGTCATTTCCTGTTCGGACAGGCCGCCGAAAGAAAAGGCTTTGCATGCCGTCTCAAAGGCAAAGTTTAACAGCCCGTCCCCGGCAAGGATCGCCATCGCCTCCCCATAGACCGCATGGGTTGTCTTTTTCCCTCTCCGGTACAGATCATTGTCCATCGCCGGCAGATCGTCATGAATGAGGGAATAGGTATGGATCATTTCCTGCGCCGCCATAAACGGTTCGATCACTTCGCTCCTGCCGCCGAACAGCCTGTAGCATTCCTGCATAAGAAGAGGGCGAAGGCGCTTTCCTCCCGCCAGAAAACCGTAGTTCATCGCTTCCAAAAGGCTCTTTTGGAACCCCTCCTCCTTCGGGAGATATTTCCCTATGGTTTTCTCCACTTCGTGTACTTTTATCTGTAGTTCTTTTTGAAAATCCATCTGATCAAAATTCCTCCAGCCCGCCGTTTTTTATTCCGGTTCCGCAGAACCTCTTCCAGCACATCTTATCCCGAACTCAGCTTGCAGAGGTTCTGCTGATTAAAACTCCTCCAGCTCACCGTTTTGATTTAGTTTCAGCACACTCTTTTCCACTCTGTCTATGGTTTCGTTGCACTGTCTTAAGAGTTTCATCCCTTCCTGGTATACCCTGAAAGATTCCTCTAAGGAAATGTCAGGAGATTCCAGTTCATTCAGCATCTCATCCAGTTTTTCAAATGATTCCTCCAGGCTGATCTCTTTTTTCGTCTCTTCCATACTCCCGGCCCCTTTTCTCCTTTGATCCTGACTTTCCCTGTCTCTTTATGATGATAGCTTTTACAATAATTGCCTCCGCTATTACTGTTTTTTGCTGTTTTTCGGTATTTTTAATTTTTTACCGATTTTTCCGGTCCCGCCGTCACGCTTTCGACGTTCAGTACTTCAATTTCTCCGCTCTGATCGCTTCCGCTTCCACAAAGCCATCCGTTACATAGATTTTCAGCCGCTCTCCCGGCTTCACCTGCTCCACGGAAACCAGTGTCTTTCCCTGCTCCGAAGCAACATATGAATAACCCTGTCTCAATTTTTCAAGGGGAGAGAGTCCCTTCATCCGCTCAACATACAGAAGCATCTCCTGTCTCTTTTCCGTTATCTTCCGCTCCATCGCATCCTGCAGCGCCTCTTCCAGCTTCATGGCAAAATTCCGTTTTTCCCGTATCTGAGAAAGGGGACTTAAGTAGCGCAGCCTTGTCTTCCTGTTCTGAAGCTGCATGGACGCCTCCCTGAGTTTCCCATCCATCCCCCGGCGGAGCATCTCCCGCAAGCCATACAACCGTTCCGACAATTCCCTGATATCATAGACTGCCAGTTCAGCCGCCGCAGAGGGAGTAGGCGCCCTTAAATCCGCCACAAAATCCGCGATCGTCGTATCCGTCTCATGTCCCACCGCGGAGATCACCGGAACTTTGCATTCAAAGATGGCTTCCGCCACGCTCTCCTCGTTAAATGCCCACAGATCCTCGATGGAACCGCCGCCGCGCCCCGCGATAATCACGTCCACACCAAGCGCCTCCAACGCGTTCAGGCCGTTTATAATACTCGGAACCGCCGCCTCCCCCTGTACGATGGCAGGATACAGAATAATCTGTACATAGGGGTTCCTGCGATGCGCGATATTGATAATATCCCGCACTGCCGCGCCGGTCTGGGCGGTCACCACCCCGAGGGTTTTGATATACTTCGGAATGCTGCGTTTATATTCCGCCGCGAACATGCCGCGCTCTTCAAGCTCTCTCTTTAACTGCTCATACCTGACATAGAGATCCCCGATCCCCTGCCTTGTGATTTTCTGTGCGTAAAGCTGGTACTTTCCGTCCCGCTCATAGACATCGATCCTGCCCGTGACCACGACCTGCTGCCCTTCCGCCAGCCGAAACGCAAGACCGGAACGACTGCCGGCAAACATCACGCAGGCAATCGTCCCGGATAAGTCTTTCAGTGTAAAATAAATATGTCCTGATGTATGATATTTACAGTTACTGACCTCGCCTTTTACGGAAATGGACTGCAGCATATAGTCCTGAGTAAACATATTTTTAATATAAGAGTTTACCTGGGCGACGGTATAAACATTCTGCGCCATAACAACAATATACCTCTATTCCAGTACCGCAGTTGTCTCTGCAGTCTCCCCTGTTTTTGCAAATTTTGCCAGAACCCCGTTTACAAAGGCCGCCGAGCCGTCCTGCCCGTAACTTTTCGCAAGTTCCACAGCCTCGTTGATCGCCACTCCGGTGGGTACCTGCCCGTCAAAACAGATCTCGTATACCGCAAGGCGTATGATCGTAAGGTCCACCTTCCCCATACGCTTCGTGCTCCACCCCGTCGCCTTCTCATCGATCATCTTATCGATCTCGGAAAGCTTTCCTGCGATCGCATCAAACTTCCCGGTGATCTCCTGCTTGTCCTTTTCCCCGGCCTGCTCCGGAAAATCCTCAGCATCTTCGAAAAACAGTTCCTTCTGTTCCTCCATTTCACCTGTCTCATAAAATTCCACACGGAACAGCAGCTTAAAGATGCGTTCCCTTATTTCCCGTCTGCTCATAATGCCCCCGGCTATTTCTTTTGTTCGTTTTCTGCGCGGCTCTTCCCATCTGCCGTCCTACTTCGTGCTCCTTGCCATGTTTACACCGGCAATCCTGATATTTACATCCGTCACTTCCAGCCCTGTCATGCTCTCAATCGCGTTCTGTACCCTGGACTGGATATTGCGCCCGGTGGTCGGAATATTATACCCGTACTCAATATGCACTGAAATATCCACTTTGACTTTCTTATTATAGACCTCCACCTTCACGCCCCGCGCAATATTTTTATATCCCATCTTGTTCATCAGCTCATGGGTAATATTACCGACCATGGAAGAAACCCCCTCCACCTCGGTAGCCGCAAGCGCCGCGATCATAGCCACCACATCGTCCGCAATCTTCACGGAACCCATACTGTCATCTTCCCTCAATTCCAGACTTTGTCTCTCCATCTCTTTACTCATATTCTCTTCTCCTGTTTTATTTATTTCCTGAATCTTATTTACGCCTCAATTTTCCGCATCCGGAACACAACACAATCCCCGGCGCGAAAATCTCCCCTTCGCATCAGTATACCAAAAAACTCCTGTTTTGCAAAGCATATTTATTTACGCCGACGCCGTCCTGGATAACAACAACATTCACTCCCAAAAACTCAGCGTATACATATCTTCATTCCCCGAATAGGCAATCTTATACTCTCCATCATCCTGATATGTCCCGAAATAATCAAAAATTTTCTGCTTGTTGATCAGATTTTCATAAACCTCCTGATATGCCTGGCTGCCGGAGGCTTTGAGGGCTACAACACGCTCCCCACGCTCCTTTGCCGCCTCGAAGATCTCCCTGATCTTTTCTTCCTCATATCCCTGCACATACAGCCCTTCCCTGACAAAATAGTTGGCATCGAGGGCAAAGCACTCCGGCACCGCAAAAGATGTATCGATGGCGTGATTTTTGCTGATCTCCGCCGTGGTCACGCAGAGATAACCGTAGTCGATATCCGGCGCTCCGTCCTTTTCCTCCTGTGCCGACGAATAATAGGAAGGATCGCCCCAGGTTGCGTCTATATGATAATATGCCCCGTCTATCTGCGCAATATTCCAGGCATGGGCTCCGCCGCCCGCGCTGCCGTTTACAATAATACAGGGAATGCCCATATAGTTCAGCATATACTGCAGCGCCTTGGCATACCCGTTGCAGACCGATTTTTTGTCCAGAAAAACGGAACAGATATTTTGATTGTCCGGCGACTCCATACTGTAATCGGTGGAAAGAATCAGGTCCTCATAAATCTGTCTTACCGTTTCATAATCGCTGCTGCTCGTAAGGTTTCCGATCTTTTCCTCCACCGCCGCATCAATGGCATCCTGCCGCCTTGCCACTTCCCGTTCATCATAGATATACCTGCCGGAAAAGGTAATATACTGTACCTCCTCCAATCTGGTATACTGGGTATAGGTATAGCCGTTTAAATAAAAAAGTTCCGGATGGTCATTGATCACGCACTGATACACCCTTGGCAGAAGCGCCGCATCGGTGGTGGACAGCAGGGTATCGCCGGCCAGCATAACCAGAATCTGATAGCACTCCACATAAAGAATCTTTTCATCGCTCCCGAGCTGCTCAAAATAATAGTTGCCGCTCTGAGACTCCTGCAGCCCGATAATCCCGGCCTGAGAAAGCCCGATCTCCTCCCGCTTTTTTTCCAGTTCCTCCTTCGAGAGATTGCCGCTGCCTTCCTCCACCTTGTTTTCTTCGATATCAAGATATTCCTGGCCGGCGCTGCCCTTTTCCGGAACTGCCTCTTCCGAGAGCGCCTCCGCATCGACGTCCTTCGCCGCCTCACTCTCTGCGGTATCCTCCGGCAGCTCCTCTCTGTCCGGCTCCCTTTGATTGTCCGAAAAATCCGTGATACTGCCACAGCCCGAAAGGCACGGCACACACAGCAAAAATACCATCATTGCCGCAGCAAACCGCCTCTTTATCCTTTGTCCTGCCTTCTTTCCATGAATACAATATCGCATGTTATTAATATTACAGCCTTTCTTTTACAATATCCGGCACCTGTTTTGCTCCCATGCCGGCCCTTTTCTAATTTCTTCCGAACTCGGAGAGTCTCAGATCCTTATTCCGCTCGCATGTCATACGGATGCTCCACTCATTGATAAACAATAACAGCGGATTTCCTTTCAGATCCTGGATCTTCTTCATATCCGAAGTGCCCTGAAGCCTCGTCACATCTATCTCATTCTTATTTTCGATCCAGCGGATATACTCATAAGGAAGCTGTTCTAAGGCAATGTCCACCCGGTACTCATTTTCCAGCCGGTATTTCAGCACCTCAAACTGTAAAACGCCCACAACGCCCACGATAATCTCCTCCATACCGCCGGCTAACTCCTGGAATACCTGAATGGCGCCCTCCTGGGCAATCTGGCTGATTCCCTTGATAAACTGCTTCCGCTTCATCGTATCCATCTGGCGCACTCTGGCAAAATGCTCCGGCGCGAATGTCGGAATGCCCTCATACTGAAAATTCTCCTTCGGCATACAGAGCGTATCGCCGATGGAAAAAATGCCCGGATCAAAGACACCTATGATATCCCCGGCGTAGGCTTCCGTAAGGATTTTCCGCTCATCCGCCATGATCTGCTGAGGCTGGGAGAGCCGCATCACTCTGCCGCTCTGGACATGCCGCACTTCCATCGCCGCATCATACTTTCCGCTGCAGATACGCATAAAGGCGATCCTGTCCCGGTGCGCCCTGTTCATATTCGCCTGTATCTTAAAGACAAATGCGGAAAAATCGTGCTCCGCCGGCGGTATCAGCCCCACATCCGCCTTTCTGGGCAGCGGCGTTGTCGCCATCTCCAAAAAGTGCTGCAGAAAGATCTCCACGCCGAAGTTTGTCAGCGCCGAGCCGAAAAATACCGGTGTCAGATTCCCGCTTCTTACTTCCCCAAGATCAAACTCCGCCCCGGCGCCGTCTAAGAGCTCTAACTCCTCCAAAAGCCTGTCCATCGCTTCCTGCCCCAGGTTCTCCAAAAGCGCCGCCTTGTCTTTCAGCGGAATCTCTTTCGAGACGCCCTCCTTTGTGCCTTTCTCCGTATCGGAATAGGTGATGACCTGATCGCCCTCTCTGTCATAGACGCCCTTAAAGCCCTTTCCCGAACCGATGGGCCAGTTTACGGGACAGGTGGCAATGCCAAGTTCCTTTTCCACCTCATCCAAAAGATCAAAGGTGTCGCCTGCATCCCTGTCCATCTTATTGATAAACGTAAAGATCGGAATATGACGCATGGCGCAGACCTTAAACAGCTTTCTCGTCTGCGCCTCCACTCCCTTGGATGCATCGATGACCATCACCGCCGAATCCGCCGCCATCAGTGTCCGGTAGGTGTCCTCCGAAAAGTCCTGATGCCCCGGCGTATCGAGGATATTGATACAGCAGCCGCCATATGAAAACTGCAGCACGGAGGAAGTAACGGAAATACCTCTCTCCTTCTCAATCTCCATCCAGTCGGACACCGCGTGCCTTGCCGTAGCTTTTCCCTTGACACTGCCCGCCAGGTTGATCGCCCCTCCGTATAACAGGAACTTCTCCGTCAGCGTCGTCTTGCCCGCGTCCGGGTGGGATATGATTGCAAATGTTCTTCTTCTGTTTATTTCCTTTGTAATATCTGTCACTTGTATTTCCTCCGGGTTATTCGTTTATTCCATTCTGTTTTTTACAAATTACAGGCGCTGCCCCGAAAAAACTTTGTTCTTCCGGGGTAATCCGCCTGCACATTATAACACATATCTTTTTTAATTCAAAGTAGTACTGATCACAATATTTTCAATCGGTGCTCCGGTCTTGCGCATCACGATATCCTCGATCTGGGCGCGCTGTGCATCGGACAGATCCGCGCTGGACACTACCACATCCACCGTATCTCCGGTGATGCTGACCACCGCGTCCTCAAACCCTCTTGCCTCAAGGAGGATCTCCGCCGACATTTCCTTCTCCGCCGTCTCGGTCAGTCCCACGATGCTGTTTAAGGCGACCTGCTTCTGATCGTCCGCGATATTGGCGCTGTTGATGATCTCCATCAGTGCCGCCTTGTTCTCCGCCCTTGTCTGTTCCTTCATCAGTTTTGCCCCCTGAAGGGTATTGACATTGACCGTCGCCGTAAATACGGCTTCCCCGGGCACTTCGCCGTCCTGTACATCGGAACTTTCCGCCAGCATGCTCTCAATGGAGGACAGTTCGTCTTCATAGCCGTCATCAAGATCCGCCACGTCACTGTCCAGGCTCTCAATATCCGTCAGCGTATCCTCATCGGAAATATCCAGCATGGCCGCCTCGCCGTCGGTGGCGCTCATATCGCTGTTCACGTCCATTTCCGCCAGTTCATCCGCCGTATATGTATCCTCCACCGTATACTCGATCATGCTTGCCGCCTCGGATGCGGTGCTCTCCGCCTGCTCCGTCCCATCCCCCTCAGTTATGGTCACCTGATCCGATACGTCACCGGAAAAGTGCAGGTAACCCGCCACTGCGATCATCAGGGCTAAAGCCGTTATCATAAGCTGGTTCTTTTTAAATATTTTTTTCAAACCTCTCTCCCCTTTAAGATTTCATTCTGATTACTTT
>JAAWOG010000115.1 GCA_022799355.1 Lachnospiraceae bacterium
GACATATATTGCTGCACATCTTCACGAGTCACCACAAAAGTTCCAAAATAGACTGGCTTATATTCTATTTTCCTACATTGTTTATCGCCGCCTGTGCAGCCGCGAGCCTCGCAATAGGCACCCTGAACGGTGAACAGGAAACATAATCTAAACCAATCTGGTGGCAGAACTCTACGGAAGAAGGATCTCCGCCGTGCTCGCCGCAGATGCCGACATGCAGCTTCGGATTAACGGGCTTGCCAAGTTTGATTGTCATCTCCATCAGCCTTCCGACACCTTCCCTGTCAATCTTTGCGAACGGATCGTTCTCAAAGATCTTGTTGTCGTAGTAAGAGTTCAGGAACTTACCCGCATCGTCACGTGAGAAACCGAATGTCATCTGTGTCAGGTCGTTGGTACCGAAGCAGAAGAAGTCAGCCTCTTTCGCGATCTCGTCAGCAGTCAGAGCCGCTCTCGGGATTTCAATCATGGTACCCACTTCATATTCCAGCTTCACGCCCGCCTTCTCGATCTCGGCATCAGCAGTCTCCACAACCATTTTCTTTACAACCTTCAACTCCTTGATCTCACAGATCAGCGGGATCATAATCTCAGGCTTCACATTCCAGTCGGGATGCGCTTTCTGCACATTGATCGCCGCACGGATCACAGCCTTGGTCTGCATCTTCGCGATCTCCGGATAGGTCACCGCAAGACGGCAGCCCCTGTGTCCCATCATCGGGTTGAACTCATGCAGGGAATCGATAAAAGCCTTGATCTCCGCTACGCTTCTGCCCTGTGCTTCCGCCAGCTTCTTGATATCCGCTTCCTCTGTCGGTACGAACTCGTGCAGAGGAGGATCCAGGAAACGGATCGTAACAGGACATCCCTCAAGTGCCTCATATAATTTCTCAAAGTCGCTCTGCTGATAAGGAAGGATCTTATCCAGTGCGGCTTCTCTCTCTTCCACCTTATCCGCGCAGATCATCTCACGGAATGCCGCAATTCTGTCCTCCTCAAAGAACATATGCTCCGTACGGCAAAGGCCGATACCCTCTGCGCCAAGCTCGCGGGCTTTTTTTGCATCCGCGGGTGTATCTGCGTTGGTTCTTACTCTCAACTTTCTGTACTTGTCGGCCCACTCCATAATACGGCTGAATTCACCTGCAATCGTAGCATCCACCGTGGGGATAATGCCGTCGTAAATATTACCTGTGGAACCGTCGATGGAGATCGAATCTCCCTCATGATATTCCTTGCCTGCCAATGTAAATTTCTTGTTCGCCTCATCCATCACGATATCGCCGCAGCCGGACACACAGCAGGTTCCCATACCACGCGCCACAACCGCCGCATGGGAAGTCATACCGCCGCGGACTGTCAGGATACCCTGTGCCGCCTTCATACCTGTGATATCTTCGGGTGAAGTCTCCAGACGTACTAAAACAACCTTCTCGCCTCTGCCTGCCCATTCCACGGCATCCTCTGCGGAGAATACGATCTTACCGCATGCCGCACCGGGAGATGCGCCGAGCGCTCTCGCAACGGGCTCGCTTGCCTTTAACGCAGCCTGATCGAACTGAGGATGCAGCAGCGTATCCAGGTTACGGGGATCGATCATTGCAACCGCTTCTTCCTCCGTCCTCATCCCTTCGTCCACCAGATCGCAGGCAATCTTCAGCGCAGCCTGAGCCGTTCTCTTACCGCTTCTTGTCTGAAGCATGTAAAGCTTTCTGTCCTGAATCGTAAACTCCATATCCTGCATGTCTCTGTAATGGCTTTCCAGAGTTGCGCAGACTTTATTAAACTGCTCAAATACTTCGGGCATCACTTCCGCCATCTTCGCGATCGGCATCGGTGTACGGACACCTGCCACAACGTCCTCGCCCTGGGCGTTCATCAAAAACTCACCCATCAGCTTCTTCTCGCCCGTAGCCGGATCTCTTGTGAATGCAACGCCGGTGCCGGACTCATCGGACCAGTTGCCGAACGCCATCTCCTGTACGTTTACAGCGGTTCCCCAGGAATAAGGGATATCATTGTCACGACGGTATACGTTCGCACGGGGGTTGTCCCAGGAACGGAACACAGCTTTTACCGCGCCCATCAACTGATCTTTCGGATCAGACGGGAAATCCTCGCCGATCTTTGCCTTGTACTCGGCTTTAAACTGAGATGCAAGATTCTTTAAATCTTCCGCTGTCAGATCGATATCCTGCGTGATGCCCTTTTCCTTCTTCATCTCATCGATCAGCTCTTCAAAATATTTTTTACCGACTTCCATCACTACATCGGAGTACATCTGGATGAATCTTCTGTAGCAGTCCCACGCCCATCTTTCGTTTCCTGTCTTCTTTGCCACAACTTCCACAACCTGCTCGTTCAGCCCCAGATTCAGGATCGTATCCATCATACCCGGCATGGAAGCTCTCGCACCGGAACGCACCGATACCAGAAGGGGATTTTCATTGTCACCGAACTTTTTGCCGGTTATCTCTTCCATTTTAACAATATGCTCATTGATCTGCCCCATGATCTCATCGTTGATCTGTCTGCCGTCCTCATAATACTGCGTGCAGGCTTCCGTTGTGATCGTGAAACCCTGGGGAACCGGAAGTCCCAGATTTGTCATCTCTGCAAGATTCGCGCCCTTTCCTCCCAGAAGCTCGCGCATACCTGCATTACCTTCCGTAAACAAATAAACCCATTTTGCCATACTTTCTCTCCTTTTCTTGAATACTGCATTTCCAATATGCATAGTATACCATATTCTCCCTGTTATGCGTCTTTTTTTTTGTAAAAAAGTAAAATATTCCCTTAACTCAAGAAAATTTTACCAATTTTACGGTAAATTTAAAAATTTACTTAAAATAAGAAACAATAAGAACAATAAGAAACCATTGAAATCTCGTTTTTTCCTTGAAAAAGCGAAAGGTTTATGTATAATAGAGAAGTAACCCTGCCAAAAGCAGTAAAAAGTAACGGGCTGTGCGGGCAGATGATAGAAAGGAATATGTATCAGTATGATAAGTGCAAACAATGTGACCTACAGAGTAGGCAAAAAAGCCCTGTTTGAGGACGTAAACATCAAATTCACAGAAGGAAACTGCTACGGCATCATCGGTGCCAACGGCGCGGGAAAATCCACCTTCTTAAAGATCCTCTCCGGTGAACTCGAGACCACAAACGGCGATATCGCCATCACTCCCGGCGAACGTCTCTCCGTACTGGAACAGGATCACTTCAAATATGATAACTATACCGTGATGGACACGGTGATCATGGGCAACGCCCGCCTTTATGAGATCATGAAGGAAAAGGACGCCATCTATGCCAAAGAAGATTTCTTCGATGAGGACGGCATCCGTGCCAGCGAATTAGAGGCGGAATTTGCGGAAATGGACGGCTGGGACGCGGATACCAACGCCTCCATGCTTTTAAACGGCCTCGGCATTGACGCAGAAGTTCACAATACGCAGATGTCCGAACTCGACGGCAGCCAGAAAGTAAAGGTTCTGCTGGCAAAGGCACTCTTTGGCAACCCTGATATCCTGCTGCTCGACGAGCCCACGAACCATCTCGATCTCGATGCCATCAACTGGCTCGAAGAGTTCCTGATCGGTTTCCAGAATACCATTATCGTTGTCTCTCACGACAGATATTTCCTGAACAAAGTCTGCACCCATACCGCGGACATCGACTATGGTAAAATCGAATTATTTGCCGGCAACTATGATTTCTGGTATCAGTCCAGCCAGCTTATCCTAAAACAGCGCAAGGAGGCAAACAAGAAAAAGGAAGAGCAGATCAAGGAACTGCAGGAATTTATTTCACGTTTCTCCGCCAACGCCTCCAAATCCAAGCAGGCTACCTCCAGAAAGCGCGCCCTGGAAAAGATCCAGCTTGACGACATCCGTCCGTCCAGCCGGAAATACCCCTATATCGATTTCCGCCCCGAGCGTGAGATCGGCAATGATGTACTGCTTGTGGAAAATATTTCTAAAACCATCAACGGAGAAAAAGTACTGGACAATATATCATTTATTGTCGGTCATGATGACAAGATCGCCTTTGTGGGCGGAAATGAACTGGCAAAGACCACCCTCTTCCAGATCCTCACAGGGGAAATGGAACCCGATGAAGGCTTTTACAAATGGGGCGTGACCACTTCCCAGGCATACTTCCCCAAGGACAGCAACGCGGAATTTGACAATGACTACACAATCACCGAATGGCTCACAGCCTACTCCCCGATCAAAGATGTCACCTATGTCAGAGGATTTTTAGGACGTATGCTCTTTGCCGGAGACGACGGTGTAAAGAAAGTGAAAGTACTCTCCGGCGGCGAGCGGGTGCGCTGCCTGCTCTCCAAAATGATGATCAGCGGTGCCAACTGCCTGATATTTGATGAGCCCACCAACCATCTTGATATGGAATCCATCACAGCCTTAAACGAAGGCATGAAAAAATTCCCGGGCGTTGAGTTGTTCTCCTGCCATGACCATCAGGTGGTACAGACCACCGCAAACCGCATTATGGAGATTTTGCCGAACGGTTCCCTGATCGATAAGATCACCACCTACGATGAATACCTCGAGAGCGATGAAATGGCGAGAAAGCGGACGATTTACACCAAGGCTGAGTCCGATGAAAATGATAATTAGAAAGGAACAGGCCATGCATTTATTTTTTACGGATTTGGACGGTACACTGCTTACCGATGATAAAATAATCACACCGAAAACTTTAGAAGCCATTGATGCTTATATCGGCGCCGGAAATAAATTCATCATCACATCCGGCAGGCCTTTTAACAATATCCGCGAAGTGGCAAAACGGACGGGACTTGACAAGTATGAGGACCTTCTGCTGATCTGCTACAATGGCTCCATGATCTATGACTGCGGGCTCGAAAAGCCGTTGCTCGACCTGCGCCTTGATCCGGAAGATGCTCTGCATATTATTGATACGGCGGAGGAAATGGACATCCACTGCCAGACCTACTCCTCCACAAAAGTGGTTTGCAGACACCACGATCGGGAATCCGATTATTATGCCCACCAGACGCAGATGAACTTCATTTATGACGAAGACATCCTTTCGCATCTGGACGAAGCCCCTCATAAAGCGCTGGCAATCTCAATGGACGACCGGGCAAAACTGGAACGGCTGCAGGAAAAACTTGCGCCGTGGATGGAGGGAAAGCTGACCACCGTTTTCTCCTGCCCCGAATACTTAGAGTTCGTAGATCATCGTTCCGGAAAAGGAAACGCCGTCAGATATGTCTGCGATCTGTATGGTATCCCGGTTTCGGAAGCTTATGCCGCCGGAGACGCAAACAATGATTTCTCCATGCTCTCCGCCGCCGGCAACAGTATCGCCATGATAAACGGCAGCGATGAAGTGAAAGCCATCTCCTCCATCATCACTACAAAAGACAACAACCATGACGGGCTGGCGGAGATACTGTTTTCCCTCGCAGCAAAATAATTCATTTGAAGAGCCCGTACCCTTGCGGAAAAAACCGCAGTGATACGGGCCCCGTTTCTATTCCCCTTTCGGATATTCGGAAAAAGATGCAGCAGTTTCTTTCCCATAGAAGGATTCCATCGCCCGTGCCCAAAAATCCGAAGTCCCTTCTCCATACCCATCCTCTTTTCAATAAACTCATCATAGGTCTTCATTAATCAGGCAGCGTATTTCCTCCTGCCGCCGTTTCCGTCATGATATTTGCGTCATAAGCATTGAATGCCGCCGCCATCTGCCGGTCGCCAGCCCATGCCTTTGCCATCCTGCTTCTTTCCTGCTCCTGCTTTGCTATTTTTTCATCCAATAACTCCTGCTGCCGTTTTTTCACCTGCGCCCGCTTTTCCAGATATTCTTCCGAAAGTTCCTTATTCCTGTCTTTTTGCCCACTTGTTTTCTTATAAAAACTATCCTGTGAACGTGCATAAAATTCCGAATCATTGTTAACAGACCAGCTATCTGCTCTGTAATCTTTGGCGGTGGCTCCTACCGTAATCACCATAGAACAATCCGGAGCAGGGGCAACAGAACCAGTCATATCACGTCTAATTACAGATAGCATTTGTTCCCTATACTTTGGATCAGCTTTCATATTCTTAAATGCTTCTTCTGATATGTTGATTGCAACATTGGCTATTGTTCTATCCCTTGGTATCTTATCAATTTCAGCATAAAATTCCTTTTTGAAAATTACCATCTCTTCCGCCTCTGATAATTCCCGTGTACTTTCTGTTTTCTCCAATGCGAACTTCTCCGTATTATTTATGTTTTTAGTTGTTGCTGCATTGTTCTGATAATAATAACTCTGTCCTACTCCACTGATAGCCATTTTTAATCCTCCGTTTTAATCTGTTTTTAAGTCTCATTTCATGCAAGGTCATTTACTTACTTCTCCCACCTCCGGTCTTCAACTTACTTATCGGAAAAATCAGCCCTATAGTTTTTCGCCATTCGTCCGATACGGTGGAAAGTAATTCCCGCTTTTAGGCAGGTTCCCGAACATATTCATGATCATGTCATAAGTCATGGATGACGTATCTATAAACAGTTCCTTTCCGTCCTTTGATTTAATCGCTGTACCGTTTGTTCCCACATA
>JAAWOG010000003.1 GCA_022799355.1 Lachnospiraceae bacterium
GGATTGCCGGAGTTATACAGGCTGATCATCTTCGTATACGGCGAATCACCGTCGGTAACCGGCATCACCTCCACATGGACGCCGGACTTCTTCTCAAACTCTGCACCCATCTCTTCCAGAGCCACCTGAATTTCCGCCTTCGTATTGAGCAGAGTAATGCTCGTACCCGTAAGGGATGTGTCGTACTCGAAGGTATCCACGGATGTATCGATGGGCACCTTTTCCTCCACCTCATTGGGATCGTCCGGATCGCTGGCAAACCCGAACCGGCAGCCGGTCAGCACGGTCATCGTCATCACCAGAATAAGTACCGCCGAAACACCCCTTGCCATGACTTTCTTTCTCATCATTCTTTCCTCCTGTTTTATTTTGTATAACCGGTTAAGTAACCGGTTACTTTTAGATGTTTTCATCATAGCATCGAATCATAAAGGCGTCAATTCACAAAAAAATTTTTGTGAAAAGTATCTCATTTCGCAGACTCAAACTTGTACACCTTTCACAAAACCGGTTACTTAACCGATTACTTATTGCCCGTACTTTTGATTTTTGCTATACTGAGACTATGCATTTTATCATATAAAAGAGGACACCATGGGAAAGAAAAACAACGTAACTTTTGACGATATCGCAAAATACACCAACTTTTCAAAGACTACCATTTCCAGATATTTCAACAACCCTGATTCCCTCACCCTCGAAAATCAGGAGATCATTGCAAAAGCTTTAGTGGATCTGAATTACAGGGAAAACAAGGTGGCGCGCATCCTCGCAAACGGCAAAACGGAATTTATCGGCATCATTATCCCAAACCTGTTTCTGCACTACTATTCGGAAATGCTGGATCAGATTCTCTCTACCTATGAGCAGTTCGGTTATAAATTTCTCGTATTTATCGGCAATGAAAAGGAAGAGGCGGAGCGCCGTTACATCAGAGAGCTTCTGGCATATAACATCGAAGGGCTGATCGTTTTAAGCCATACCATCCCGTCTGAGGAACTTGCCTCACTGGGACTCCCCATCGTTACCATAGAGAGGGAGGACAGATGTGTGTGCAGCGTCAACACCGACAACTACATGGGCGGCTGCCAGGCTGCCGGTCTCCTCGCAAAGCGCCAATGCGACGTACTGATCCATATCAACTCCTCCTGCGACAAAAATGTTCCCGCCTATGGACGTATCCGGGGCTTTTTAGATATCTGCGAGGAAACCGGACTCCCCCATGAACTGATCTTAAAAGAGATGGGCAACAGCCACGAATCTCTCAGGGAGAACCTGACGGAGGTGCTTTGTGAACTGGATCGGAAATATGCGGGAAAGAAAAAGGGAATCTTTCTATCCAACGATACCCAGGCAAATGTTTTCCTGAACCTCCTTGTCCGAAAATACGGCTCTCTTCCCGGAGATTACCTGATCATCGGCTTTGACAATTCTCCCATCTCCAAAGAAGCGCTGATCCCCATCAGCACGATCGGACAGCAGATTGACAGGATTGCAATGGAAGCGGTAAGCCTTCTTGTCGAACAGATGAATGAGCGCAAAAAAAGAAGGCCGGTCCCCTTAAAAGAACCGGTCCATAAAGTGATCTCCCCCATATTGCTGAAAAGGGAAACGACTGAGAGAATCTGACTGAATTACTGCGCTGAAATCTTTTTCCTGACTTCCCGCACTAAAACAAAGCTGCCTGCCGCGGTGATCAGCCCGAATATCCAGAACATGACGGGCGCAAAAACAATATCATATACATCGGGAACCATATTGCTCAGAAAAATCACCCCATTTCCCACTCCGTGAAACAAAACCGGCGCCAGAAAATTATCAAAGTGTACATACACCAGCGCGATCAGCAGCCCGATCGCAAAAGCATACAGTCCCTGTACGATATTGCCGTGATAGACGCCGAACAGGAAAGCGGAGGCAACGATACCAAAGGCCTCCCGCCCGCCGGAGCGCCGCAGCCTGTTATACAGCAGAAACCGGAAAACCACTTCTTCCACCACCGCGGATATCCCCGCATACAAAAACAATCCCATTCCCAGTGATACGGCATATTGTCTTGCCGCTGTCTGCCGATAAAGGTCCGACTGCTCCATCAACCCGGACAAACTTACCACGATGTTGAAAAAAACAACGGAAGCAGCCGCATAGACCACCAGAGCCGGATAGCGCAGCACCGATCTCCCGGTCCGGATCTCTCCGTTTTCCGGCATCTCCCTCTTTTGGCGCTCCCTTTCTTTCCCCTGCTTCTCCCGCTCCTCACTGATCATCGGTAACAGCACGCCGCAGCCGCCTACCATGGCGATCCCATTCACAATACTGCTGCCTTCCTCGATCAAAAATGACATGCCGCCTCCTGCCAGCAGTGTTCCCACCACCATACGGATCACATAATACCCTATATAATAAACCGCAAGAGGCTTTATCAGTTCCCATACCTCAGACATTCCCCGTCCCCGTATCATGCTGTACCCTTTCCTTTCCACCGATCTTACTATTTTACCACAGACGTCCCTCTAATGCCACCAAATCCTTCGGAAACTATTTTTTCGGGCATTGACATTTTTTCATCCCTGCCCTATACTGTTACGAAAGGATTTCCAAAAACCGGACACGCCGGCGTGAAATTCTTACAACTATCATACACTTTGCTAGGGGAGCTGATGCTGAGACTGGCTCATGTGCGGAAACTTCGCTCATTTAGCCTAACCCTTATCACCTGAACCGGATAATACCGGCGTAGGGAAGCATGTTGGAAGGTTTCATAATTTCATACGGGTGTTTTTCTATTAACGATATCTAACGATTTCGCTCTCCGCCCGCCTCGATCCTTTCCACCGTCTTTCCTCCTGGCAAACAACAAAGGAGGTTTTTTTATGCTGTTTCACACGTTTCTTTCCATCTTTGCGACGGAAGTCATCGATCAGGAGTATGGAAATTATTACAATCTCACTCCCACAGGCTATGCCTTTCTGGTCGCCATCATGCTTATTTTGTTACTTGGTGCCTGCTACATTTCCGGTAAAATACGGGAAAAACAGGGAAAATCGCCCATCAGCGCAAAACAGCTCGCTTTCTGCTCCGTAGCCATAGCACTTGCCATGGCCACTTCTTACATCAAACTGTTTGATGCGCCTTATGGCGGTTCCGTAACTTTGTTCAGCATGCTGTTCATCTCTCTGATCGGATACTGGTTCGGCCTGCGGACCGGACTGATGGCGGCGGCGGCATACGGTATCCTGCAACTTGTGGTAGATCCTTATATCATCAGTATCCCCCAGATGCTTACCGACTACCTTTTCGCCTTCGGCTCACTCGGGCTCTCCGGTCTCTTTCGTGACAAAAAGCACGGACTGGTCAAAGGCTATCTTCTTGGTATTCTGGGCAGGTTCTTTTTCACCTTTTTGTCAGGGATGATCTTCTTCGGCTACTACGCCGCAGGCTACGGCATGAGCGTACCAATTTACTCTCTGGCCTACAACGGCTCCTACATCGGCGCCGAAGCCCTCCTCACCCTTGTCGTTTTAGCCATTCCGGCCGTGCGGAACGGACTTTCCAGAGTAAAGGTACTGGCAGGGAAGTGAGGTAATATGAAAATAACAGGGGTAATCCCTGTTATTTTCATATCAGTTTTCCTGTTCCCTTACGATCCACTTCCCTTTCTGGGGTGATCCTGCTCTTTCGATTATTCCGCTTTCTTTTAGTTTCCTGATATAATATTTTGTGGTATTTAAATTCAGGTTTAATCGTTCCGCAATCTGTTTTTGTGATATCTCAGGTTCCTTTCTGATCAGGTCGACAATGTTCCTCTTCGTCATATATTCATTCATTTTTATTCCATAAAGCATCAGCCTTTTTATCTGATCCTTTTCCGAATTACTTTCTAACAGAATCCGGTCAGCTAATTGTGTCGTATCCTGAGGATCTTGGGTGGTATTTTCCGTAGCTTGGGTGGGTTCCTGTTTAGCTTGGGTGGTATTTTGCATGGCTTGGGTGGGTTCCTGCTTAGCTTGGGTGGTTCTTTGCTTAGCTTGGGTGGTATTTTTCACAGCTTGGGTGGTTTTCTGCTTAGCTTGGGTGGTATTTTCCGTAGCTTGGGTGGGTTTCTGCTTAGCTTGGGTGGTATTTTGCTTAGCTTGGGTGGGTTCCTGCACAGCTTGGGTGGTATTTTCCGTAGCTTGGGTGGGTTCCTGCTTAGCTTGGGTGGTATTTTGCATGGCTTGGGTGGGTTCCTGCACAACTTGGGTGGTTCTTTGCATAGCTTGGGTGGTATATTTCACATAGTCATCATGCAGTGGAACAACTATTCTGAATATATCACCTTCCGCAAACTCAGGTTCCTTTCCGGAATAACACTTACTGTATTTAAACAAATTGCGCACACCGGAACCCAACTGATCCGCATATCCTATGTTTCTGAAAAAGGATGCTATGATCGGATTTTTGGGATTCGGTTCCAGATTATCCAATGTAATTACCGCATGCTGAGACGCTCTGTTCGCATTTTCCACATACATCCGGTCTTTCTCAATCACAAATTTTGCCTGATAAGAACTTGTATATTCCCGATGTATTAAAGTATTGGCAATCATTTCACGCGTAATAATATTACGCAGGTTCTTTCTCTGATCTTCTTCGAGAAAAAATTTATCCGGCAGATGTTTTCTTCCAAATTCCATTAACTGTTCATAACTTTCAATCAAATTTGTCTGAATAATTTCTCTGTCGTCATAACGATCAACATTTACTCTTCGCAGCAGTGCATCCGTCATATATGCGGGAGCCACATCAAATATGGTATCATCTTTTCCCAGCAGCATGACCGCCGCCAGATTATATCCCTGCATACCCGTAATCCGATCTGTTCCAAAAAGGCGGGAACTTTTCAAAAATTCTTCATCATCCAGACTGCTCCATGGATGGCCATTACCATTGCTGTTATTTACCGCCATAATCCGAAGTTTCGGCAGCAAATCCAGGCGCAGGTCTTCCATTTTAACATATGGATATATTTTTTTCTCTGTAAAAATCTCCTGCTTTCTAATATACATCTGGGCAATCTGAGCCGTCGCTGTCACCTTCACATCCGCATCATCTACCCGATCATAAACCGCTTTTTTATAACTGTGTACTTCCGCACTGGGCGGAATATGCACATGGATGATCGTTTTCTTATGATATTTCTTTATTTCAGGCACCAGATAAACTGTCGGAGAAAACAGTCCCGGATTACTGACACAGCTAATAAAATTTTTAACCATATCAGGAGTGGCTTTTTCCGGCACACCGCAAACTTTGCCGTCATCCAATACTCCTAAAAACAAATCTCCTCCAAAACGGTTTAAAAAAGAACAGACTGTCTCATACACATCATTTTCTATGCCGTTACCACAACGCTTAAACTCTACGGTAATCGTCTCGCCTATTTCAAAAACTGATTTTAAAATGTCCTGTGCCACCAGATTTCACCCCCAATTTCCCGTTAAGACAATCCGTGTACATTTCAATAGTGTCCTTTTACAGGATCTACTATTCATGATAAATATATATCTTCTACCATTTTATATGATCAGCTTCCTTTTTTCTATCCTTAATTTTAAAAATATTTACTCTTTATACCTCACCACATCCCTGTCCTCGATCGCCTCCGTGGAACTGAGGATCAGCTCCGTGTCGCCATCGATCACTCCCTCCTCGATAGCCGCATAGGAATCATTCTGGTCCAGTACTTTCACATAGACCGCTTCCGCCGCCAGCTCCATTCCCAGGATTCCCGATCTTTCACTGACAATATAGACAAACTTCCGGTGATTGGCATCCTCATGCAGGGCGGCAAGGGGGATACAGCAGGAAAAGGTCTCTGACTGCGCCTCCACCTCAAATTTTCCGCTCTCTCCTATCGTTCCAACCCCCTCCTCCAACAGAATGCGCGCCTCATACAATTCGGGATTTGCTTCATTCTCCGCGATATAATCCACCTGATACTCCTCGCCCTTTCCGTTCCCCAAAAACAGCTTTGCCAGATCTCCCTGATTGACATATTTTTTCTGATCCTTTGTCAGAGAAACCGTAAACTGCATGGGGCTGGATAAATCCGCATAGACAACCGCCGCCCCGTCCGGCACCCTCTCGCCCGGATTTACCTGAATCCGTGTGACAATTCCGTCCGCCTCCGGAAAAACCTTTCCCTCCGCTTCCAGAACTTTCCTGTAAGCGGAAAGCTCTGACTGTAAGGCGGAAAGCTCCAGCCTGTTGATTTCCAGGGAACTGTCAGAAGTCTTTTCCGCTTCCGAATCTTCCAGATTACGCCCGGCATTTTCCATTGCTTTCTCCTTCGCCGCTTTTGCGTCATTCTCATCCAGTGCTGCCGCATTCGCCGCGTCCTCCAAAGAACGTTTCTCCTTCTCCCAGGCGTCACGGGCGGCATCCTCGGCACTGTAATCCGGTTTTGCCACAGGAGTTTTCATATACTCATCATATGCCGCTTTCGCCTGATCATACCGGTCCTTTGCCGCCGACTCCGCATCCCTTGCCTCCTTTATGGCTGCCTCATCAGCCAGTGCCGCCGGTAAAGTCCCGCTGTTTTCCATATCCTGTCCGTTCTCAGTCTTTGCCTCATCTATCTGCGATGAATCCGCATCTTCTCCGTTCTCTTTGGCCGACGCCGCATCTCCCGACGCACTCACTTCGCCGCCTCCGGCAGGCGCCGCATCTCCCGATGCTCCTGCTGCAGTGCCTGTTTCCAGTTTCTTTACCTTCCCCTGCGCCGCTTCCCACTCCTTCTTAGCATTCTCCATGGCGCTTTTGAGCTGCTCCGCCTCCTTCGCCCACGCCTCATATTTCTCCTGCGCCGCCTTCCGCTGTTCCTCAGAGGTTACCTGCACCGGATTATTTTCCAGTTCTTTCAGATCCCGCTCCCTGGTCTTTTTCTCCAGCTCCGCACGGTCGATCTTTGTCTGTTCCTCCTGTGCCGTCTTTTCGTAATCTTCCTGCGCCCTGATATTCTCCAGTTCATCCTTCTCTTCCTGCAAAGCACGATTCTTTTCCTGATCCCCTATCTGGAGCTGCAGTTTTTTCACCGCCAGTTCCTTCTCCCGCACCTGCTCCTCCAAATCTTCCATATCAATCTCGAACAACAGTGTATCCGTTGTCACCTTATCCCCCACATGAGCATAGACCGTCCGTACCCGCAATCCGGATAATACGTTTACCGCATACTCCCGTCCCTGATGCACAATACCCTCCGCATCCACCTTATGCCCTATCGCCATACGCCTCGGCGTATCCACACTCACCTGCGGCAGTTTCGAGGCATAGACCGCTCTCGAGATCAGAGTACAGGCAAACATAAAGGCAAGAAAGAAACAAAATGCCGTTAAAATTTTTTTCTGTTTTTTTAAAATTTCCATACGGAACCTCCCGTTTTCCTGTTTTTCACTCTTACTCCCTCACAGCCGCCATAATCCCCGTTCCCGATCACTCCTACTTTCTCACAGCCGCCGTAATCCCCGCTTCTGATCACTCCTACTCCTTCACTGCCGACGCCGTTATCCCCTGCTCGAGATACTCCCGTCCCGCCAGGAATACAAATACCGCCGGTATCAGCGTGATCACCGCCGCCACAAAGGAGTACCCCGCCTGTTCCGGCCCGATTTCCGGCAAGTACAGCGAAAGAGGCCACAGCGTCTGATCCTCCAAAAACGCCATGGGCTGTTCGATCAAACTCCAGTATTCCAGAAACCCCAGCACTCCGGCAGATAAAATCCCCCCGGAAGCAAGAGGCAGACCGATCCTGAAAAAAATTTTCCATTCTCCCGCCCCGTCTATCCTTGCCGCCTCAATCAGCCCCTTCGGCAAATTGCAGAAATCCCGGTAGATCAAAAATACCGGAAATGCTGAAAATACTGCCGGCAAAATGATTGCACTGTGGCTGTCCAGAAGTTCCAGGTGATTCAGCACAAGATAACTCGAGAGCATCGTTACCTGAAAAGGCATCAGCATCAATACGATATACAACGTAAACAAAATCTTCCGCCCCCGGAAGCGATAGACCGAAAAAGCCCATGCCGCCGGAACTGCAATAAAGAACTGCCCGGCAAGCGTCAGGACGGCTATCTTCATGGAATTCCAGAATACCACGAAAAACTGCGGCGTTTGGAATAAAATGCGCAGATAATGCTGAAAGGTCGGATACCTTGGAAAAAACGCCCAGGTGATCAGCTCATCCTGATCAGCCATCAAAGGAAGCAGGCTCTGATTCAGCTCATACCTGCTCATCACGGAACCGCTGAGCAGAAACAGCACCGGCGCACAGAACAGGCAGCCCGCTGCCAGAAGTATTATTTTTATCAATGCACTTGAAAATTTCTTTCTCATGTTTTATCCCATTCCCGCGCCGCCATCTGCCTATGCCAAGTCGGCATCCGGCAGCACGCAGATGCAAATCTCACGATCTTCACACCTTCCACACCCGCTGCAGCAGCAATATCACCAGAAACAGCACCCCTCCCACGCACACTGCCGCAGCCGCCATCTTATCCAGTTCCAGATTGATAAACCAGTTATTAAACAGATGCTGCAACAGATACATATCCTCATGAGGGTAAGAGCCCGCTACCAGATAAGCCTCCCGAAATACTTTGAAAGAATTCAAAAAGGAAAGCACCGTGATCGTATAGAGGGAACTTTTCAGATTCGGAAATACCACCCGCCAGAAAATCTGCCACTCTCCCGCTCCGTCCACCCGTGCCGCCTCAGACATACTGTACGGCACCGCAAATATTCCGGCAAGCCACAGTACCATTGTATAACCCAGATTCTTCCAGACATAGCTGAACACCAGTACCCAGAAGGAAGCCCCCGTTCCCATATGATCCGGCAAAATTCCCTCCGGCAGAATCCCCGCCATAAACAATATCCCGTTAAAAAATCCCTGTCTGGAAAAAACCATCTTCCAGATCAGCACTACCGTTGCCGCAGGCATCGCGAGAGGAAACAGAAACAATGATTTCATAAGCTGTATCTGCTTCAGCCTGCTGAGAAAAACCGCCATAAAAAGCCCCAGCCCGATCAGAAGGGGCAGACAAACCGCCGTAAACCGCACCGTATTATGTATGGCAAGGCGAAATGCCTGATTGTCAAATACATTACGGTAGTTACGCAATCCTGCCCACTCCCCCGTCACCGCTGTCAGGAAAGAACGCCTTACCACATCCAGAAACGGAATCAGCACAAATACCGTTACCCCTGAAAAACTCGGCAGCAAAAATGCGATCCACGCATGGCTCTTGCCTGACGCCTTCCTCCTCCGTTTCATATTCACACCGCCCATTCCGAAAACATCCTTTTTCATCCACATATCCCAATTGGCACTGACTGTCTACCGCTTTCCGCTTGGCCGGATAAACCGATATCCTGCCACTTTAACAGGCAGATCGCCAACCTCTTACTCCGCCAGATAGACCGCCGCTTTCTTCACAATCTCATCCGCTGCCTCTTCAACGCTTACACCGTCCTCCAGCACCCTGACTCCCGCCTCGTAAACCAGCCCGTCAAGCCAGCCGTTTCCCGTCGCCGGTGTCTCAAGCCCCTGAACCAGTTCCGCAAACTTCCGCTCCTGTGCCTCATCCGGCCATCGCAGCAACAGCTCCTCCTGTGTTCCGTCATTCTTTAGCATGGTCATACTGCCGTTTTCCTCATTCGGCTCAAGAAAATCAAACCGATCTGCAAAAGCCGCCCGATTGACCGGAAAACCGTCATATATATTTTTCTGAACCTCCGCAGAAAACATGGTCCTCAAAAATTCCCTGGCCGCCTCCGGCTCCCCGGACTTAGCGCTGATGCCCGCTATCACCTTCGGCAGAAAAACATTCTGCGCCTGCCCCGGGAAACTTTTGTAATCCATCTCCCCCTCCAGTTCAATAACAGTTGTTACGTTATCAAGACAGATCTGAATCCCGTCCACATAGCCGCAGGCCAGTTTTGCATAGCCTCTCCTGATATTCAGCACATTGTTGCATACCTCCATCTTCTGCCTCATCGGATCAAATCCGTACCGCAAAAGCTCCTCATCCTCCTCCTGCAGTACTGCCATCTCCTCAGGCACCGTTCCCTCATGCTCCGCATCATAGATCCGCTTTGCCTGCGTCAGAAATGCTTCCACAGCCTCCCGATCGATCTGCCCCGATCCATCAATCCATGCGGGGGACGATACCATCCCGAGCAGCTCAAGCAATGACTCCGCATCGTAGATCCCCAACAGTCCGCCCTCCGGATTTTCCTCTCTGAGCGCTTCCGTCCCATCCGCCAGACTCTCCAGATCCGTCATTTCATAAATGACATCTGTGTCACCAACAAGGAGCGGCACCTGTATACACAAAGGCATCGCACAGATTGTCCCGTCCTCCCGCCGAAAGCTCTCCGTCAGATTGGAAAACAAAGCATTTTCCCCATCCGCCGTATCTATCACTTCGCTTAAGTCGGAAAGCAGCCCCTTCTCCATATAGGATTCCATCGGCAGTCCGTCTAATATAATAACATCCGGTCCTTCCCCCGATAAGATTCTGGTATTCAACTGCTTCACCGCATCCTCCACCGTCACACCGCTCTCACTTCCCGCCCCCGTCTCATATCTGACATACATGTCAGTATGGGCTTTTTTAAAGGAAGTCACCGCCTGTCGGACGCTGCCGTTCTCTTCCAGAGAATAGATCCGTATCTCCTTTTCCGGCATGGAACGAATCGATTCATCAAAATGATAGCGCACCAGCCCGCCGGCAGGATTAAACTGTACAAGAAACTCCTGTCCCTCCAATGCCTTTGCCGCATAAATGCTGCCATCATCCCCGAAGGTGCTGAGCGCCCCGTCAATGATCTGCTCCATTGCGCTCCCACCCAGCGCATGGCGGTACAATCCCTCCACGCAGGCGATATAAACGATCCCGTCCTCTCCTCCGAACACCGCCAGCGGATAACCGCCGCTGGTATAACGCACCGTGCCATCGGACAGATATTTCCCGATAAACTCATCCATCACCGTATCCTGCGCTCCGGGCTCTCCTTTTTCCAGATCGTACAGATACACCTTTTCAGAATCCACCGCCATCAGCATATCACCGCAAAAATCAATATAACCAACTTCCCGATTCATCACGAAAAGTTCCCGAAGGCTCTCATGTTCCATATCCACTTCATAGATCCTGCCGTTCATATCCCCGGCAAACAATCTGCCGTCGTCCTTGAAACAAAAAGTACTGATGCAGCTTCCGTCCTCCTGCGTAAAGCCGAAATCCACAACTTTTATCTCTCCATCCGGCAGTGCAAAAATACAGTAATTTCCCTCCTGTCCCTCCGGCTTATCCCCGGGAAATATATCCCGCGCCGCCTGCGGCATCTCTCCCGAACAGGTGACCGCCACTGTCCCATCGGGTGCCATCACCGCCGAAATCGCATATACCCCCTGCATCATCGGAAACCAGGGCGTATCCTCCTGCTGCCAGCTCTCCCCCTGATCTTCGGAACGGTAAAGCCCGCCGTTAAAACTGATGATCGTCATGGAACCGTCCGCAAGCATATTCAGCCCGCCGTTTCGATTGATCTCCTCCGGAAACGCATGGATATCCTCCATATATCGCCCCATACCGCCCGTAACCTGTCCGCTCTCCTCATCCTTCGCGCCCTTCTCCGAATCCGCTCTGCCGCAGCCCGCCGCCAGAAAAAGGCACAGGCACAACATGACTGCTGTTATTTTTCTGTTTTTTTCTCTGTTCCAATACATTTCCATTTATCCTCCTGCCGCTTCCTCTACAGCATACCAGAATAATCTCTAAAAAATCTCTAAGCCCTGCGGCAGACATCGAAACAGCCCTTCGCACTGTCAGACAGTTAAAGGGCTGTTTCGCCAGGTCTGCTATAATTCCGACCACTTTATCACTCCGCCAGATAAATCGCCGACTTCTTCACGATCTCCTGCACCGCCTCCTTCGGCGTAATACTGCCTTCCAGGGCTCTTGGACCGATCTCATACACCGTTTCCGCAATCGTATCATCACCTGTACTGATTCGGGAAACAGAAGATATCATACCCTTGAGCCTCTCAAACTCCTCCTCCGTTGGCCAGAGCAGTTCTATGCCAAAAACCTTTCCGTCCGGCGTACTTGTGCCGATAGAACCGGCTGCCCGTTCGCTTGCTCCTTCTACCATTCCAGCCCGCGGATTCTCTTTGAGTCCCTCAAAAGACGCCATATTCACCGGCAGACCGTCATACACATCGATATCCTGAAACTCCTTTCCAAACAAATATCGATAAAACTCCACCGCTGTCTCATTCTCCACAGAATTTGCCGAAATTCCGACAAGGCAGTCGCTCAGAAATCCATTGCTTACCTGTCCGTTCCAGACATCAAAAGCAAACTGATCCTCCTGCTCCGCAATGGTAGTCAGCATATCGTACTCAAAATCGACTCCCCGTACTCTTCCCACCGCAAACTTCTGCATCTCCATCATAATATTTTCCGCACTGCCGCTCGTATTACCGTAATATTGCCTGTATTCATTCGTCAGAGAACCGTAGCCGCCCTCTCTTACGCCGAGCTCCTCCTCCGTCACGCCGGAGATTTCCGCCTCCCAGATGCGCTTTGCCGCCGTAAGAAACTCCTCCAGCGCTTTTTCATCGATATTCCCTTCCTCATCCGTCCACGCCGCAGAACAGCTCAGACTCAGAATATACAAAAGCTGCTCCGGTGTTCTTACGGCAAGCAGCGCGCCCTCCGGCTCCTCCTCCCGCAATTCCTCCGTCAGTTTTGCAAGAGAGTCCATATCCTTTACCTTCCTCACATCTTCAGGCTCTCCCGCCATCAAAAGAAGCTGGATCCTGACAGGCAGCGCATAGATCTTTCCGTCCTTTCTGCAGGCTTCTATGATATTCGGAAACAGCGCCGCATCGCCGCTCATCTCTTCCGTAATACCGCTCAGATCCGCCAAAATACCTTTCTCCTCATAGGATGCTCTTGGCAGTCCGCCAAGCATCAGAATATCCGGTCCTTCTCCCGACATGATCTTTGTGTTCAGATTCCGAACCGCGTCCTCTCTTGTCACACCATCATCTCCCGACATGCCGATTTCATAGCGGATATACACATCCTGGTGGGCTTTCTGGAACATACTGACCGCCTGCCGCACCGCAACGCTCTCCATAAGGCTGTATATCTTAAGCTGTTTGTCCGGCACAGTCGGCACATTGGGATCATAGGTGTACCGGTACAGCTTCATCCCTGTATAGAGTACCATAAACTCATTGTCCGGCAATGTTTCCATACTCATCAGCATCAGACTGGGATCGCCAAAACTCGAAGACGCTCCGTCAATGATCTGCTCGATCGCCGCCCCGCCGATCACATGGCGGTACAATCCGCCGTCAAATGCAAAATAAATCACATCATCCTGCTCTCCCGCCGTCATCACGACACTGTGCCCCATATCGGTACTTCCGATAGAAAGCCCCAGGTTCTGACCGATAAACTCCTGCAGCACCTCATCCGTATCCATCAGAATATCCTGTTCGATATCATACACAACAGCTCCGCCCCTCGTTGTGATACCGACCATATATTTGTCCGTAAAGCAGGCAAAATCCACCGTGCCGTCCGCCGAAAAAAGTTCCTTTTTGCTCCCGTCCGCGGGATCGATCCGGTAAACTTTCCCGCCGCCCGCAAGACCATAAAGCCTCTCTGAACCATCAAATACAAAACTTCTGATTTCCGTATCCGCCAGATCCAGTTCCGTCTCATTTCCTTCGGCATCAAAATAATAGTATTTCCACCTAATTTCTTCCCTTTCCGCATCGGCGTTTTCTGCCCCCCCGTTTTCCGTTTCCGATGCATCATCCTGAGACGTTTCCTCCGCTTCCGACGACTCACTCTCACCATCACCCGTAAAAATGCCGGGCAAAGCCACCGCACCGTTCGGAGAAACAGCCATATTTGTCATATAGAGATTTTTCCCCACATCCTTCCATGGATTCCCGGCAGATTCCCATGTTTCTCCGCCGTCCGAAGAAATATATTTTCCCGTCTCTTTCTCCGCCAGCATCAGATCGCCGCTTTCCAGTTTCTTTATATAAGGAAGCGGATATTGTACCATCTCACTGATCTCTTCCGGCAGCACCATCTCCCTTTCCAGATAACGCCCCATGCTTTTTTCTTCATTCTCTTCTTCCGCAGCGGCAGTATTCTTATTTTCCTGCTTCGGCACCGCCGCAGTATCATCACTTTCGCTCTTACTGCCGCAGCCAGCCAAAAAAGAAACTGCCATAAATCCCGCGCAAAACAACGCCGTCCATTTTTTCATTTTTCTCATAGTCACCTCTATTCCAGTTCCGCATACGCCTTCACACCACACCTTACCCAAAGAGGATTTCATGCTGCTCCGCATCACCAAATCCTCTTGTGCGCTGTTCCGGCTTATGCTGTTTCCAGTTCCGCATACGGCTACGAGATGCACATAATCAGGGAGCAAATTTTAATCTGATACTACACAGCTTAAAATTTCTCCCGTGCCTCTCTCCGCCTCCTGCTGTTTCCAGTTCCGCATAAGCCCTTATGCTGTTTCCGGTTCCGCATACTTTTTTTATTCCGAAACCACTTCCACAATCTTTACTTCCGTTGCAAAAAAGATATTTTCGCCGTCGTAGCTTCCTTTCATCTCCACCGTAAAGTTTTCCTTAAGGTCTGCCGTCGATCCTTCTTTCTCCTCGGCATTTTCGCCGCCGCTTTGGACGGTGCGCTTGATAAAAGTTGTTTCATCGCTGTAGACTACGGTGACTTTGGTATCGTTTTCATCGGTACTGACCAGATCCATTCCGTCTACCTCTTCCACCACAAGTTTCGCTATAATAAACGTGTCGTCACTGTCCGGCGGGACGTTCTCTATCATCCCCATCAATTCCGTCTCTCCCGATGAAGCATCGCCTGCATCGTCATTGGCTCCGATACCCTCTCCTTCCTCATCTTCCGCGTTTTCCGCATTTCCGCCTTCCGTATTTTCCGTATCCGGCAGGTCCTCTCCCTCAGCGGATATATTTCCGTCATTTGCATTTTCGGTTGTTTTTGTGCAGGCGGTAAGCACCCCTAACGCCAACATTCCCATAATACCTGTTATTGTCAGTTTCCTTATAAAATAATGCATTATCTTTTATACTCCTGTTCATTCATTTTTTCTTTTATCCGGTCTTTCGTATCGATTCGACTTATGCCGGCACTTTGTACTTACTCCGCCATATAGATTGCAGACTTCTCCACAATCTCCCGCACCGCTTCCTCCGGCGTAATGATACCGTTCATCGCATCCGGTCCGATCTCATAGACCGCCTCCTCAACAGCGCCATCTCCCGTACTGACCCGGGTGGCTGCGCCTGCCATCTCCTTCAGCCGCTGAAATTCCTCCTCCTTTGGCCATTTTACGTCAAGTTCAAAATAGCTTCCGTCATCGTTGCTCATGGCAAGCCCGCCCGCTAAGTCTTCATCTCCGCCGATGGCTCCTTCCCTCGGATTTTTTGCAAAGGAATCAAAGGAAGCCATATTCACAGGCAGTCCGCCGGAGAGATCCATATCCTGCAGATCCCTGCCAAACAGGAACCTGTAAAACTCCACCGCCATCTCATTGTCCGCGGAAGACGCCGCAACGCCGGCCAGCCCGTCGGGAATAAAGCCTTTGCTTACCTGTCCGTTCCAGAACCCGAAGCCAAAATCATCTTCCGCCAGCTCTGCGATACTGGTTATAACATCATAATCAAAATCCACACGGTATACCTTTCCTATCGCAAACTCCTGACCTCCTGTGGCAATACCGATTACATTGGTGGAAAGTACCGAACGATACCCGTCCTCTCCTATAAACCTGTCGCTGTAACTTACCCTTTCCCTCATCTGACCGGCATCCACACCGGATAATTCCGCCTGCCAGATTCTCTCAGCCGCCGCAAGAAATTCCTGAAGTGCCTTCTCGTCTATCATTCCTTTCTCATTCGTCCATGCCGCCGAGGATGTCAGCCCCAGCATATACAGGAGCTCCTCCTCAGACTTCATGCCCAGAATTGCGCCCTCCGGGTTCTCCTCCCGTATTTCCTCCACCGCATCCGCAAGTGTTTCGATATCCTTTATTTTTTCCACATATTTGTTACTCCCTGCCATCATCGGCAATTGTATTCTGATGGGCAGTCCATAAATTGCGCCCTCCTTCCGGCAGGCTTCCACCACATTCGGAAACAGTTCCTCCTCTCCGCTCATACCGTCCACCACGGCGCTCATATCCGCCAGAATCCCCTTCTCCTCATAGGACTCCCGGGGCAGTCCGTCAAGCAGCAGAATATCCGGTCCTTCTCCCGACATGATTTTTGTATTCAGATTCCGTATCGCGTCCTCTCTTGTCACACCGTCTATGCCGGACATGCCGATCTCGTAATGCACATACACATCCTGATGCATTTTCTGGAACAGGCTCACCGCCTGGCGCATGGAATAATTTTCAACAAGACTGTACACCTTTACCTGTTTCTCCGGCACTGCCGGCACATTCGGATCGTAAGTATACCGGTACAGCCTCACATCATTGTACAGCACCACAAACTCATTGTCCGGCAGCATCACCATATCCATCAGTATCATGCTGGGATCACCGAAAGAGGAAATGGTCCCGTCGATGATCTGCTCAATTGCCGTCCCGCCGATCACATGCCGGTAAACGCCGCCGCTGAACGCAAAATAAATGATATCCTCCTGTTCTCCTCCGGCCGCCACCAGTTCATGTCCTCTTTCCATACTGCCCAGGGTATCGCCGAGATTTTCACTGACAAAATCCTGCAACGTTCTGTCTTCGGGGGCCGGCTTTTCCTGTTCCAAATCATAAATAACAACTTCTCCTCTGCTGGTAAACCCGACCATATACCGCTCCGTAAAACAGACAAAATCCATAAGCCCTTCCGTGTCGAACAGCTCCCGTTTCGTCCCGGCAGCCGGATCGATCCGGTACACTCTGCCCTGAAAGTCAAACGCATAGAGTCCGCCCTGTCTGTCAAAGACAAGCTTCCGGACTCTCGCATCGCCCGTCTCCGGGAAATCAAGTTCTATCCCTCTGCCGTCCGCATCAAAATACACGGCTTTCCATACTGATTCGATTGTATTTTCTCCCGTATCTTCGGTTCTCTCATCCTCATCTGCTGCCGTTTGGGCTCCTTCTTTGCCGGATGGTTCCGGCTCCGCACTCTGAAATGCCTCATCCCCTGATGCACCTATCTCCTCACCCGTCTTATCGCCGGATGTATCAGGTTCTTTCCCATCTTCCTCCTCATAGGGGCTGTAGACCATCGCCACGCCCCCGTCGGGTGAAAGAGCAACATCCGATATATAGCCGCTTGGAATCATATCCTGCCAGGGACAGTCCATCGGCTCCCACTCACTGCCCATATCCGCCGAAATATACCTGCCCGCCATCGGCTCCGCAAGCACAAGTTCATCGCTCTCAGACTTTTGCAGATATAGAGCCGGATAACTTACCGCAGCCGTTATTTCCTCCGGCACCGCAATCTCTTTTTCCAGATATCGTCCCATCCTCTTCTCCGCGTTTTCCGTATCTGCCGCGGGATTTTCTCCCTTCGTATCCACTCCGGCCTGATTCTCTCCGCAGCCCGCAAGCAAAGAAAGACTTATGATACCTGCCCCAAATAATGCTGTCTGTCTCCTGAATTTTCTCATAGTCACCTCTATATTAAGTTCCGCATACGCCCTCCTGGTACACTTTTACCGAAGAGAAATTTCCACTCGCTTTACGATTGCAAATTTCTCTTGTGCACCTTCCGGGCTTATGCTGTTTTCCGGTTCCAAATCTGTTTCAACTCGGCTCGGTCTATCCCAGTATTACTTCCACGATCCTGATCGCCGTGGCATGGAATACATCCCCTTCATAGCTTCCCCACATCTTCGTCGTAAAGCCTTTTTGCAGATCCGCTGCAGAGCCTTCCTTCTCTTCATGGTTTGCGCCGCCGTCCCAGATCTTCTGTTTTTCAAATACGGTATTATCATCATAGACAACCGTGATCTTCACAGATTCCGTCTCCGTTCCGGGCGCTCCCATAACCATAATACCGCTTCCATCATCAAGTGTCTCCGTATAGATCTCCGTTACCGTAAACTGCCCCTCTCCGACCTCGTAAATATCACCGAGAAGGTCTCCTTCCCCGTCCGGAATATGCCCCGCTTTGTTATCCGTATCTTCCGTCCCCGGATTTTCTTCGTCCGCAGGCTTTCCTTCCAACGGTTCTCCGTCCGCACCATCTCCCGCCGGTGCTTCCCCATTCTCCAAAGCATCCGCCCCCGGCAGATCTTCCGCCTCCACTGCAAATCCTGAATCCGCCTCCGCATTCTCACCGTTTTTCGTACAGCCGGTAAGTCCTGCTCCCATCATCATAATAATACCTGTTATGATCCATTTTTTTCTTATGTACTTCATTTTTTTGTCCTCCTGATTTTTACCATGCATACTTATTTTTCAAAAGTCAGGGCCCATATTTGACTTTTTGTGAAGCAGAGCCCCATTTCGGACTCTACATCAGCATCATAGCAGACTATCCTCTAAGTTTTCTCTAAACATTTCTAATTTTCCCATCCAAATATCTTTCCCAATTCCAATCTCCCTTTTCAGTACAAAAAAAGAGCCGGAAAAAACCGACTCTTTGCATCTTACAATAACATTTTAGCAAAACTCAGGAATCTACATATCATTTTACCTTCTGAAATTTCATTCATCAATCAATGATACTAAATGATTCACAAGTAATAGACGTATTACGTTTATCCGGATTATGAATATCACCAACTATTTCAATATGATTCCCACGACTATGAGCTTCAATTGCTTTATCATAATCCTCCTTTTTTAAATTAGCAGTCACAGTACGGCGCATATCATTATCATCTAAATAAACAACTGTAATTTTTCCGGATGTCCGCTTTGAAAGATCCGGAACAGACTCTAATTTTTTAATTTTACCAAATATTTTAGTTTTAGCATTCGCTGTTTCCCGTAATTTCCCTACCGCAGTAGATATAGGCTGATAATAATTATGAGATAGTAAAATCCTGTTACTGGTACATCTGTTTTTCTTTACTATAGGTGACCATTGAGCAATAAATTCTACATCCGCGCCTTCCTCATTAAGATTCAAACCTGTTAATGCCTCATAAAAATTTGCACTGATAAGTGATGACTCATTATCCGACACAAGCCTTTCATATTCCCCATCATCAATATTCTTTTTAATAAACGAAACATTAGTCATTATTTTATTTGTTACTTTTCTTGTAAGGGAGCCCGCACATCTTTCTTCTTCAGAAAATATACTCAACTGTTTATATCCATCTATCTCATCCAATTCTGCAAATGGACATACAACAGACACAACATAACTGCCAATTTCAGTTTGCCCAAATTTACAATTACTCAGGAATTTAGAAATTGAATCATCCATTCTTCCCTGATGATATCTTCTTGGATGAATAATATCCTGCGCTGTTGCCGCTATAAGCTTTTTTGCATTCTCATAAATGCGAATTGCATCATCAAAAAGAATATTTCCCGCTTCAATATCCTTCCGCTCTAAACGAATTTTTAATATATCCGTATTAGGATTCAACAAAAACAGTAACAATTGTTCTGTTGACTGTCCTTCAGCAAACGCAACTGTCTCAATAGCCTGAAACATTGCTCTTTTATAATCTGACAGATTTATATCAAGCGGAATATTTACTTGAAAGGCATCTCCACCAGGTTTTCTAATTTGATATATCTTTACATAATCTTTCTTAGTTGGAAAAATAGTCCACCCGGTATCTTTTAAGTATTTTGCAAAGGCATATGGATTAATCTTTTCTGTTAAATCCATGAAATTTACTGAATATATCATGGCCACTCCTCCTTTGCTATTTTTTCTAAAATATCCAATAAAGTCTCTTGATTAATTATGTTTGCTTTCTCTATTCTTACAGTGATTGTTCCGGAATTATCAGATCTCTGCTGTGTTGAAAAATCAGCCCAATACATGCACCCCCTGATAAGAAGTTCCTCAGTGCTCCACTTCACCCATTCCTTTTCATCTTCTGGTAATATTAGAAGTCCTAAAATAATCGGAATAGTTGATGGTGCACAAAGATCATTATAATTTTTAACCTTTAATTTATAAGATATATACTCGCCCTTATCTTCATATTGAGAAGAAGATGATGTACATTTTAACTGTATTCTCAGTGCAGAATCGTAAAAAATACCATCCAAAAAGGTTATCCTCTTTTTTATAATGCCATCAGTACTATCCTGATCATGTCTCTGTGTATCATACGAGATTCCCGCGGATGCACACAAGGCTGAGATATAACTAATGTGCAAATCTTCCTTATCTTGAGTTGTGTGCATACCAGTTCCTCCTTTGCAAATTATTATATTTGGTTTTATTATATCACACAAAGTAAAGAATAATATATAAAAAAATATGTATTATTTTTTAGAGATTTTTTAAAGACTTTTCTGCTATACTATTTTCATAATCCATAAAAAAATGAGGCACAACATGAGAATACTTCTGGTAGAAGATGACGAAAAACTGAAAAACTCTCTCGCTTTCCAGCTTCAGCAGGAAGGCTTTATCGTTGATACCTGTTCCGATGGCGAGGAAGCCCTTTACTATATTGAACAGAATATCCACGATCTGATTTTGCTGGACCGGATGCTGCCCTACTTAAGCGGCACCGATGTTCTTTCCAAAATGCGGGGCGGCAATAACCAAACGCCCGTTATTTTAATTACCGCCCTCGGCACCCTGGATGACAAAGTCCAGGGGCTCGACCTGGGAGCCGATGATTATCTGGTAAAACCCTTTGCCTTTGAGGAATTGACGGCAAGAATCCGATGTATCACCCGCCGCCCCCGCAAAATGGAACTGACGGGACAGCTTGCCTTCGGAGATATTGTGTACCGCCCGGAGGACAATATGCTGACCGGCATGTCCGGCACCTGCAGCATGTCCCGGCGGGAAGGAGACCTCCTGGAAGTTTTTCTAAGAAACCCGGGAGCGCCCCTCTCCCGCACCCTGCTCCTCACAAAGGTCTGGGGACCTGAGAGCGATGTGGAGGACGGTAATCTGGATAATTACATCCACTTTTTAAGAAGGCGCTTAAAAACCGTAGGCAGCCGCGTCTCAATCCGCACGATACGCGGCATCGGCTACCAGATAGAAGATCAATAAATTCGGAATACATTTATGTTTCAAAAAGTACACTTACGCCTCGCTGTCCTCTGCGGCAGCATCACAGCCTTCATCCTGCTCGTTATGTCCCTGGGCTATCTCTATATCTCGGAACAGGGTTTAAAAACGAGCAGTTTTTCTTCTTTCCAAAACGATATGAACACCCTGATCGCCAACCTGGAACATCAGAGTGTGATCACCCACGAATGGCTCACCAAAATGGAGGGCAGCGGGAAATACCTGATCCATATCTCCGACAACGGTGTTCCCTTTTTGTTTAACGAACGGGAAACGGAGGAAGAAAAGCTGCTTTTTCAGGAGGCATGGGAGACCTGGGAGAGCAGTTCTGTGGAGATCGCTCCCACAGCCTTTTCCGAAATCTATCACACGGAATTTCTCTTTTCCCCGAAAGGAAGCCGGGGAAAAGACTACTATGCCTGCGCCGCCGTGGCGGAAAAAAACAGCGGTTCCCTGCAGGTTATGATCCTGTCGCCCCTCGATACCCTGAACGCCCAGATCAGGCGGCAGCGTTTTTTATTTTTTGCCCTTGACATCCTGGCCGTTCTCGCCCTGTCCTTTTTTGCCTGGCATTTTACAAGACGAATCTTAAAACCCTTAGAAGAAAATCAGAAAAAACAGGCACAGTTTATCGCTTCCGCCTCCCACGAACTGCGCACGCCTTTAGCGGTAATCCTCTCCTGCGCCTCCGCTTCCCAAAAGGCGGACGGTACGCAGCGGACACATTTTCTGGAAGCCATGCAGTCCGAAGGAATGCGGATGTCCAAACTGATTGATGATATGCTCCTTTTAACCTCCGCCGACAATAAAGGCTGGAGTATTAAAATGTCATCCGTGGAACCGGATACGCTGCTGCTCAACCTCTATGAAGCCTTCCAGCCCATCGCCGCGGAAAAAAATATTGCGCTCTCCATCACCCTGCCGGAAGAAAATACTCCGACTCTCACCGGTGATAAAGAACGCATCACACAGGTTCTCTCCATCCTGCTGCACAATGCCTTAAGTTATACGCCTGCCGGCGGCTCCGTGCGCCTGATCCTTACCTGTCATGGAAAAAATATTTTATTTTCTGTGGAAGACAACGGTCCCGGCATCCCGGATACCGAAAAAGAACGGATTTTTGAACGCTTCTACCGCAGCGACAAATCACGCAGCAAAAAAGGGCATTTCGGTCTCGGCCTCTGTATTGCCGCCGAAATCATCCACGCCCACCGCGGAAAAATCTCCGTCAAAGATACACCCGGCGGCGGAAGCACCTTTATCGTGGCTCTGTAAGCGCGGCACGGCGTCCGTTATGCCTTACGTAGACTCCCTGACCAGGAGTTCTCCCTTAAACACATGGTGCTGATGCTTCTCATTTCCCGCGAGAATCTCAAACATCAGTTTTATCGTGGCATCCGCGATCTCCTCCACCGGCTGGCGGATCGTCGTGATCCGCGGAATAAAATAATCCCCCGCCGCAATGCCGTCAAATCCTCCTACCGCGATATCCTCCGGCACCCTCTTTCCGGCGTCCGCCGCGGCACGGCAGGCTCCCATCGCCATCACATCGGAAATCGCATATACTGCCGTAACATCCGGCCTTTTCTGAAGCAACTCCCGCATCATCGCATAGCCGTTTTCATAGGAATAGGGCTCAAGCTCCGGCTTCATCTTGCAGATCAGCCCCTCATCCACCGATATCCCATGTTCCGAAAGTGCCCTCTTATATCCCAAAAGCCTTAAATGTCCGATACTTTCATTCTCGGAATCCGCGCACAAAATAGCGATCTTTCCGTGCCCTCTTTCCACCAGGTGGCTGACCATCCGAAAACTCTCCTTCTCATCATCCACCGACAAATAAGAATAGCGGTCGTTGTTCGGATCAACGTTTTCCGGCGCGCATCCGGCAGTACTCAAGATAAAGGGCACCTGTAGCTTTTCCAGTTTTTCCTCCGCATGGTTAAAGTATCCGCCAAGAAAAATAACGCCCCGGACACGCTTTTCCTTTACCAGTTCCAGCGCCATTTCCACCTCGTCCTCATTCTGATTGACATGGTTTAATACCATCGCGTACCTTTCCCGCTTGATCCGCCCCTCGATGACTTTGATCATGCCGCTGAAAACAGGGTTGGTCATACCTTTCACAAGCACGGCAATGCTCTTTGCCTCCGTCCTTTTCAGGTTACGGGCGCTGTTATTCGGAATATACCCCTGTTCCCGGATCGTCTCCATCACCTTCTGCTTCGTCTCCGGGTTGATATCCGGGTGATTATTAATAGCGCGGGAGACAGTACTGACTCCCACGCCGCATATTCTCGCTACATCTTTAATGGTCAACTCTTCCATACAGTTCTCCCAGCTCACGCATCTGTTTTGCCAGTTTTTCCGTCAGCATCTCTTTTCTGACTCTCCACCTCCAGTTTTTGCCCAGCGTAGAGGGCGTATTGATCCTTGCCTCGCTTCCCAGCGCCAGGTAATCCTGTATCGGAATCACCGCCGTATCGGCAACGCTCTTCAACGCTTCACGGATAAATACAAGATGCACATCTTTTCCCGAACGGATATCCAGATATTTCCTGGCCGTCGCTTTATCCTTTCGCTCCAGCGTGTCATACCACCCCATAATCGTATCGTTGTCATGGGTTCCCGTATATACCACACAGTTTACCGGGTAGTGGTAAGGCATATAATCCCCCTCTTCCCTTGAATCAAAGGCAAACTGCAAAATCTTCATACCGGGAAATCCCGATTTCTCCACCAGCTCCCTGACCGTATCCGTGACAAAGCCAAGATCCTCCGCGATCACTTCCCTTTCTCCGAGTTTCTCCCTCATCGTCTCGAAAACCGAAATGCCGGGGCCTTTTTCCCAATGCCCGAACTCAGCCGTTAAGTCGCCGTAAGGAATCGAATAATATTCGTCAAACCCTCTGAAATGATCGATCCGCACTATGTCATAGAGTTCATAACAATAACGGATGCGCTTCATCCACCAGTCAAATTCCGTCTCTTTGTGGTAATCCCAGTCATAGAGCGGATTTCCCCAGAGCTGTCCGTCAGCCGAAAAGGAATCCGGCGGGCAGCCCGCCACCGCTGTCGGCGTACCGTCCTCCTTCAGTTGGAAAAGTTCCCTTCCCGCCCAGACATCCGCGCTGTCAAGTGCAACATAAATCGGTATATCCCCGACAATACGAACGCCCTTTTTGTTCGCATACCGTTTCAGCGCAAACCACTGACTCTGGAACAGATACTGCTCAAACCGGTAAAAACCGATCTCATCCTTACAAGATTCTCCGTAATACGCAAGCGCTTCCTGCCTGCGCAGCTTGATATCATCGCTCCAGGAAAGCCAGCTGATACCGCTGTAGGATTTCTTCACAGCCATATAGAGCGCATAATCCTCAAGCCAGTAAGCATTTTTTTCACAGAACCGGATAAAATCCTCATCCTCCGAAATCCCGCTGTTTTCATATGCCTTCCGCAAAAGCTTAAACCTTTGTTTATATATTTTATCATATCGTATGAAGTCCTGACAATCTCCAAAATCACAGTCTTCACATTCTTTTTCAGTGATCCATCCCTTCTGCGTCAGGGCTTTTAAATCAATATAGTAGGGATTTCCCGCGAAGGTGGAAAAAGACTGATACGGGGAATCCCCATAACCGGTAGGCCCGAGCGGCAGTATCTGCCACAGGCTCTGCCCCGCCTGTTCCAGAAAATCCACAAATTCATATGCCTCTTTTGAAAAGCTGCCAATACCGTAAGGTGACCAGAGACCGGATACCGGCATCAGCACACCGCATCTTCTCATACTTCTCCTCATTTCTGCGCTGCTTTTGGCTCAGTCTGCTGAGCCTGCGCATGAACGAGTTTGTGTCAAGCAACGCGCAGGCACAAATCTCGCGATTGAAAATTTCAATTTTCAATCTTTCCCTCCTCGCCATACCACTGTTAAGAGTATCACATATCACTCCCACAATCAATCCCGGACTGAACCATTATAGCGTTACGACCGCTTTTTTGTTTCATTCCGGATATGTTTCCCGTTATAGACAATAGACGCCTGCCCGTATCTGTGGATCAGCGCAGGCTCATCGCTCATATGGGAAAAATCTATGATCTCCGGTTCCGCATTTCCCGCAAGAATCTCTTCCGCGCACCCCATCAGGTCAAACAAATACTTCTTTCCGATCGGGCGCAGAAAATGCCCCGGAAAGATCAGGTCAAACTCCCCTTCCCTCGCGGCAAGTTTTTTCAGATCCTCCAGATACGCTTCCACGCTTGTGGAATAGGTATCAAAAATCAGGATCGGAGTGCTGACAATGGAATCCCCGGAGATCAGTATCCGATTTTTACCGTCCAGAAAAACCATGCTGCCCGGCGTATGGCCCGAAATGCCGATCGCTTCAAATTCTCTGTCCCCCAGATCAAAACGCATTCCCTCCGTAATATATCCCGACGGTTTTGCAAGGCGCAGTTCCTTCCCCTCTAAATCCGGCCCCGTATACCCCGGCTCCTTCATCTCCTTCACACAAAACGCCTGCCAGCGCTCCCTCGTCATATAGGAAGGCTCTATCATCCACTCATCCTTTTGATTGATATACACCTCATCAAACTCATGATTGCCCAGCGCGTGATCCACATGTCCGTGGGTGTTGACAACAAATACCGGCTTATCCGTCAGCGCCTCCACCGTCTCTTTCAGCGGTCCGACCCCGGCGCCCGTATCCACGAGCATCGCCCGCTCCTTCCCTTCCACCAGATACATGATATCCGTACCAAACTCATCCAGCGCGTAAATATGCTCCGCGGTAAGCTGTACGGTATACCCGTTTATGGTTCTGATATTCAGATTATCCATCACTGCTCTCCCATATTACTTTCTTCTTTTTTACAGAAGCTGTCGCAAAATCCGGAACTTCCAGGATATATGCCTCCGTCATTTTCGATGCCGAAGCCCTATCGTATGGAAATCCGTCATTTTGTGACAGCCCCTTATTATCATTTCATATCGGCAAAAATGCTTACATCTTTACCGCACCCGCCGTAATACCGCTGGTAATATATTTCTGTGCCAGAATATATAAAATAACGATCGGTATGATCGAAAGCGTCAGCGCCGCGATCAGAAGGTTCCAGTCGGAACTTGCATTGCTTCGGAACATATAGATCATAACCGTCAAAGTTCTCTTTCCCGTCTCACCGATCATCAGGCTCGGCATCAGGAAGTCATTCCACGTCCAGAGGAAGAACAGCACGCCGATGGTAATGCTGGTAGGTTTTACCAGCGGGAAAATAATCTGCATCATCGTGCGGAACGCACCGCAGCCGTCGATACATGCCGCTTCTTCCAGATCCCTGGGCACCGATTTCAAAAAGCCCACGTAGGTAAAAATACCAAATGCGCAGTGAAATCCGGCATACAGTCCGATCAGCACCGTCAGCTTATTGTTCATATTAAATTTTGTTGTCATAACCTGCAGCGCGATCATGATCGTATGGAACGGTACAATCTGTCCTAAAGTAAATAAAATATACCAGAATGGTCCGTCCTTCGACTCGATATGGGCAATCCCGTATGCTGCGAAGAAGCTTACGATCAATCCCACTACTACGGTTCCGCCCGTCACATACGCAGAATTTAAGAACACCTTTACAAAGTCCATTCTCGCCACTGCTTCTTTGTAGTTGTCAAGCGTAAAATGCGTGGGAAACGCCAAAAAGTTGGAGATCATATCGCTGTAGGGTTTAAAGCTGTTCATCACCAAAAGCAGGATAGGCAGTACAAAGATGAAACCAAGTACCAGCATGATCAGTGTTGCCACAATATTGCCTTTTTCCTTCGTCTCTCCCATTAGTACGACACCTCCCTCTTCCTTGTGAAATTAAGCTGAATCAGAGTAACGATTGCCACTACCAGGAATAAAATCACGGACTTCGCCGCACCGTATCCCATATTATATTTGACAAACGCTTCCTTATAGATATCCATTGCCACCGGCATTGTCGTTCCGTAAGGGCCTCCCGCCGTCATCGCGTTCGGTACATCGAATGCCTTAAATGCGCCGGAAATCGACACAAACAGGTTGATCGTGATGGTCGGCATCAAAAGCGGAAGCTGGATATCGCGGATCAGGCGAAAGCCCGTACAACCGTCGATCTTTCCCGCCTCGATCAGATCCACCGGTATGGTCTGAAGTCCTGCCGTATAGATCATCATCAAAAATCCGATCTGCTGCCATACGGATACCAGAATAATCGTAAATGTCGCCGTCCCGGGTGAACCGAACCAGCTAATCGATCCCAGCCAATCCCAGTGCATCGTCTCCGCCAGATTCGGCAGAATCTGGGAAAAGATAAAGGTCCAGATAAACGCCACCAGCACCGCGGAAATAATATTCGGAATAAAGAACAGCGCCCTCGAGAGCCCTTTTGCCCTGATATTTTTATTCAGGAAATAGGCAAGGACAAAGCTCACCAGATTGCTTCCGATAATCGTAAATACTCCAAGTTTCAGGTTAAAGAGAAAAGAAATGTGAAAACCTTCATCGGAAAACAGTTTCACGTAGTTCTCAATCCCTGCCATACTCTTTTTCCCGCTCATCAGGTTCCAGTTCAGGAATGAATACGGGATTGTTCCCCCAAACAGAGGGATCAACAATGCACATGCATACAGAATCAGTGCCGGTATGATCAGCGCATAATAAAATTTTCTTCTTTTTTGAAATAAAATCGACATATCTACTTACCCCTCCAAACAACAGAGCGGCCGTGGCCGCTCTGATTTTTTATGATAGTTGGCGGTTTCCTGTAAACTACTGAATAAAGTTCAGGTAGCTCTCGTCTAATTCCTGAATAACAGTCGCCTGATCTTTTGCTCCTGCCATATATCCCTGTAAGATATCGCCCGATGTAACGTCAAAGCCGTTTGCATACTGCTGATATACCCAGGGAACCGTGTTTCCTTCATCACAGTATCTTGTGTAATCGTCCATTGCGGAACTGGGTTCTCCGCCGGTGTAAGGCATTGCCGGAGGTGCATCGCCAAGATCCATCGTAAGCTGTGTGATCCACTTCTGTTCCGGATCGCTCATATAAGCCAGTACCCTCTTACACAGATCAGGATGCTCCGTGTTTGCATTGATAACATAGCAGGTAGCCACGTCAGCGCCTAATTTGTTCTTGGATGCATCATTAGAAACCGGAACTGCAAAACATCCGATATCCTGTACCGGATCTGCGTGTGCAACCGTTGAAAGGCTGAACTCACCGGTTAACAGCATTGCTGCCTGTCCGTTTGCCAGTGCGTTGAAACCTGACGTAGAATCCTGGTCCATCATATTGCTGCCGGAATACTGTTTCATAATATCCAGGAATGCGAACACTTCATCGATACCGTCCACTGCGAAAGTTCCCTCACCGGAATTTAACGATGCTAGGAAGCCCGGGATATCATCCTGTACAAACGGTGTAAGCAGCATGCTGAATAAGTGCTTTAATGTCCAGGACTCTTTGTAGGTAGCACCGATTGGCTGAACGCCTGCCGCTTCCAGTTTCGCACAAACCTCTTCAAACTCATCCCTTGTCGTCGGAAGGGTATCAATCCCTGCCTCCGCAAAGATTTCCTTGTTGTAGAAAACGCCTAAATACTCATTTGCATGGGGGAACGCATATACTTTTCCGTCGGTTCCCTTTACCGCATCAAGAGCCGTGGGATATACCACATCTACGAAAGGCTCTTCGGAAAGATCCATCAGTCTGCCCGCTTCCGCAAATGCCACCACCTGCTGGTAAGGTGTCAGAAGATAAATATCCGGCAGATCGTTTGACGCTACCTTTGCGCCGAGGAAATCGGAGTAGTCACCGGTCTGCATCTGGATATCCAGATCGATATCCGGGTTATTGCTGTTGAAATCTTCCTGGATCGCCTGCAGGTCCTCTCCCCAGCTTCCGTTCCACACTGCCATGGTGACTTTCGTCTTACCATCCGCACTGCCGCTGCTTTCCCCGGAGGAATCCGCCCCCCCGTCTCCGGCCGCATCACCGCTGCCGCCGCATGCCGTCATCGACAGCACCATTACCGCCGCCAGCCCGAGAGCCAGCCACTTTTTCATTTTTTTCATGTTTTTGCCTCCTTACATAAAATAAATTTTTTTCTTTTCTATGTATTTCATCAGAGACAAAGATCCGTTTCGTCCGATCCCCGCTGTCCTTTGTCTCCAAATAGTACCATAACCGTTGTCCCCGCATCGTCTGATCATCCGCAGAAATGAAATCCGTCGCTCAATTCTTTCACCATGCGCATCTCATTGACTCCCGTGATCTTCTTTCCGTGTATGACAATATTCTCAAAATAGAAATCATGGGGCCTGCACAGTTCCTGTTTCATCTCGAACCCCCGGACGATGGACACGGGAAAAACACCTTCCGTGATCTCAATATTTTTAAAATGAATATCACTGACCATTCCCCTCACCCGGTCCCTTGAATACTTGGAATCCAGTGTTTTGATATCAATAAATTTCTCCTGGGCATCCTCGATACGGATATTCTCATAGTGGATATCATGTACAAAAGCGCGGTCTGCATTGTGGATGGTCAAAACACCCCCGGACTGATTGCCCTCATATTCACAGTGCACAATCTCACAGTTTCTGAATACCACATCGGAAATCTCATCACACCGCGTCTCATAGCCGATCTCCAGCGCGTTTCCGAATTCCGCGTTCCAGAACAGGCAGTCCTCCACCAGAATATGCCGCACATCCGCACAGCCCGAAGGATCCTGAAATTCCTCCGCCTTGATCGAAATACAGTCGTCATTCGCCCGCACAAAGCTGTTTCTCACCGTCACATTCCGGCTGCCTACGATATCAATACCGTCCCCGGTAATGACCTTTCCCAGAATATTGATATCCTCGATCCGCACATCCTCACATGCCGTCGGCACAAGATGCCAGCTTCCGCCGTCCAGCAGCGTAATCCCCCGAACCTCGATATCCTTCCCGAGCACCGTCACAAGCATCTGCTCCGCGCCGTTTTCATTCCATTCATGCCAGTTTCCGCCGTACAGGATTCCGTTCCCGATGATCCTGATATGGTCCGCCATCCGGGAGCGGATCATGCCGCTTACAACAGCGCCCTCTTCTATGTAAACCACATCTCCGGTTTTTAGCTCCAGCGTACCGATATGGTATACCTTTCCTTTTTGAAACTCATAAGATACCTTTTCCGGCTTTTCCACTCTCTCAGACTGCAGAATATAAAGGGGACACAACAGATCGCCATCGATCTCCACTATCACCCGCAGGCCCGCAGGAACACGGAATTTCAGCACGGAACCGTCCCTCTCAAAGGAGATGCCGGCGGATGCGGGACGCAGCCTTACCGATTTCACGTCATCGGGAATCGTCACTTCCACTTCCCGCTCCCGTCCCTTCTTCTCATATACCGGTATCGCGAAATGGAAAAATTCATTTTGGAATACCTCCACTTCTTTTCCGTCAATCCGGACGCCGTACAGAGACGAGATTCCCAGATCGCTCACGCTTTTCAGCTCATATAAAGGACTCTCCCTAACCGGCCTGGGTATATATTCCTGCTTCTTTGCCGCCGCTTTTTTTCTCACAGAATTTTCCATAAGTTCCGCCTCTCCCGCCCTTTCAGGGTTTTCCACATTCTCTTATCTCATATTTTTGCATCTTGTGTATGGTTGGCAACGATTCCGGTACCGCTACCAGTAATGTTGCCGGTAACGTTACCAATTCTCCGTAAATAAATGTATCATATCCTTTTTCTTTTGACAATACCCGTCTTATAATTTTGTGCATACTATCCAAATTTGAACTTTCGTTTTAGGCAATATTAACCATATCCGGGGGATTGCAATCCGCCGCCGACTGGATTATGATAAATAACTGTAACGTGGAATCCATACATCCGGTATTCCTAAAACATACCTCAATAAAACGCTTCGGAATGGAGGAACTCATGAAAATAATCAATCCCGTCCTGAGAGGATTTCACCCCGATCCCAGTATGATCAGGGTGGATGACACCTACTATATCGCCACCTCCACCTTTGAGTGGTGGCCCGGCGTTCAGATTCACGAGTCAAAGGATCTGGTAAACTGGCACCTGCTCACCTACCCCTTATCGGAAAAGCGGCTTCTCGACATGACCGGCGATCCCGATTCCGGCGGGATCTGGGCGCCGGATCTCTCCTATGACAACGGCACCTTTTATCTGGTCTATACCGACGCCAAGGTGACCACAGGTTCTTTTAAGGACTGCACCAACTACCTGATCACCGCAAAGGACATCACAGGTCCCTGGTCCGATCCCATTGTCCTGAACACGGCGGGATTTGACGCCTCCCTGTTTCATGATGAGGACGGCAGAAAATATCTGGTAAACCAGTACTGGGATCCAAGGCCATGGCGCCATCCTTTTTATGGTATCATGTGTACGGAATTTTCGGAAAAAGAAGGCGCCCTTACGGGAAAGCCATGGGTAATCTATCAGGGCACTGCGGACCGCCTCGCGGAAGGTCCTCATCTCTATAAAATAAACGGCTGGTACTATCTGTTTGTGGCACAGGGCGGAACCGGATATGCCCATCAGTCGAGAGTCGCAAGGGCAAAATCTCTCCGCGATGCCTTTGAGACACAGCCCGGCGCCCCTCTTCTGACAACGCTGGACGCCCCCTACCATCCCTACCAGAAGGCAGGCCACGGCTCCCTTGTCCGGACAAAGGCAGGGGAATGGTATTTTGCCCATCTGATGGCACGGCCGCTCCATCACGATACGGAATCCGTCATAGATCCGAAGGGCTTTTGTCCTCTCGGAAGGGAGACGGCAATCCAGAAACTGGTGTGGGATGAAGAGGGCTGGCCTCAGATCGTCGGCGGGCACAATGGACTAATCGAAGTGGATGCGCCTTTGGGCGTAACGGAGCACAAATGGGAAAAAGACTGCCCGGAAAAGGACGATTTTGACAAGGATACGCTGAATCCCCATTTTCAGAGCCTGAGGACACCGCTGAGCGAAGAGATATGCTCTCTGAAAGATTGCCCCGGACATCTGAGGCTGTACGGGCATTTCTCACTCTCATCTGCCTTCACCCAGGCGCATGTGGCGCGCAGATGGCAGAGTTTTGCTTTTGAAGCGGAAGTGAAAATGGCCTACCGCCCCGTTTCCTTCCAGCAGTTCGCGGGACTTACCTGCTACTATAATACCAGGAGCTGGACCTGTATGGAAATGACATGGCATGAAACATACGGACGCGTCATCGATGTGATCAGCACGGATCTTTCCGGATCGGAGAGCGTGTATGAAGATACCCCCGTACCTGTGCCCGAAGATGCGGCATACGTCTACTTTAAAGTGAAGGTACAACGCCTTAAGTATCAGTATTTTTACTCTTTTGACGGGGATACATGGATCGCGGTGCCCAGAATATTTGATGCCGCAAAACTCTCGGATGATTATATCACCGCCGCCTGCGGCGTGGCTTTTACGGGCGCCTTTGTCGGTATGATGAGCGTAGACGGGCTCGGGACGAAGATACCGGCTGATTTTGATTATTTTTGTTATCGGGAAGCCGAAAACGCGGAAAACATCTGAAAATATCATCTCATAAAACAATTCATCCGGCCGGGAGCATTAAGTTTTACTCCCGGTCCGGTGCACTCTCACCAGTACATCTTCTTCTGCTTTTCGCTGATATGTTCCACAAAACGGATTTTGCATTTTAAAAACTCTTCCATATCCATCATAATATGATACAGCAATGCACGGCTTTCAAATTCTTCCTGTTCTTTCGGCAGTTCTTCTTTCCTCATATTTTCAAAAACACGCTGCAGATTTTTCATCTCGTTTTCCGCCGTATTCTTTTCCGAAATCCGTTCCGCCATATCCCGCATATAATCCGCCACAATTTTCGCCTGCCTGGGCATACTCCTGATCTTCTGCATCTCATAGTGCAGGCTGTGCAGCATTTTTAACTGATTCATCCGCATAATAAAATAATCAATATAATACTGGTGATAAGACATAAAGGAATTGCTTTTATACTCCCTCGCCTCCTCAATCATATCCGCGAGCCTTGATTCCAGATCACGAATATCTTCCCAGACATTTCTGCCCTCCTGCTCTTCCATAAGATAATCCGCTATCTTACACAAAATATCCTGCAGCGATTTTTCCGTAAAACGCATGCCCTTGATAATATGCTTCTCCTGCTTTTTGTTCAGGTAAAACATATTCAGCAAAAAGGCAATGGATACGCCGATCAGCACCAGCATAAATTCATTATAAAGAAACCCGATGCCAAAATCTTGCGTAGTCATATAGTGTGCCGCAATGACGCCATTGACCGACAGAGTCGATTTCCAGTCCAACATGGCCGATAAAAAGACGATGCCGAATATCACCATCCCGAAGGCAATCCATACACTCTCCATATGGGGGATAAACAGAACCGCCAGCAATGTGGTAACAGCAAATGTGCCAAGACGGACAAAAGTAAATTTTACCGTCTCCATCTTTGTTCCCAGAAGTGACAAAAGCGTCACCGTGCCCGCCGAAACCGCATATTCAAGCTGCAAAAGCCCAGCTATATAGATAGCCGCGGCACTTCCGACCGCAACCTTCAATGCCAGCAGCAGGTTCTTTTCCAGCCTTCTTCTTGTCTTTATACTCATGGTATGTCCTCCTGCAAAAACAGATATGGATGTTATCCTTGCTGTCTCAGATAACATCTTAGTCCTTTTTGACAGGTTTATCAATGAGTTTTTATGCTATTTCCAGTATTCTTTTATTTGCTTCGCGCCCAGATTCTTCACAAATTCCTGTTTATATTTTAAAAACTCCTCCAGGTCCATCAGCACATGGAAGAGCATTGCCCGGCTCTCAAACTCCTCTCTTGATTTCGGCAGTTCCTCCTGTTTCATCTCCCCCAATATCTCCTCCAGCCTCTCCAGTTGTTTCTCCGGCAGGTTCTTCTCCGTCACGTGATCCGCCAGGTAACATATATAATCCGCTATCACCGCCGCCTGCCCGGGCATATTCCGCATCTTTCTCATCTCATAATGCAGACTGTCCAGCATCCGGTACTGGTCAAGACGCATCTCAAAGTAATCCAGATAGTAATCATGGTGGGATTCAAAGGTGTTATCCTGATATTCCCTCGCCTCTTCCATCAGCTCCCGCAGCTTGTCCTCCAGCATATCGATTTCCTCCCATACGCTCTGGTTCATCTGCTTTGTCCTCTCCCGCCCCATCAGATATTCCGCAAGTTCCCGCAAATCGGCCTGCAAAGTCTTCTCCACATAACAGATCCCTTCCATCAGATGCTTTTTCTGGCTCTTATTCAGATGAAACAGATTCAGAATAAAAGCGATCGCAACCCCGATAAACACCAGCATAAATTCATTATAGAGAAATTCCGGGCTCAAATCCGCTTTTGTCATATAGTGAGAGGCAATGACCGCATTCACCGACAGCGCCGCCAGCCAGCCCATCATATTACAAAAAAAGACAAGTATAAAGACAATGACACCGTAAGCAAGCCACTCGCTGTGCATATACGGGATCAGCAAATGCGCCATCAGAACGGTAAGGAGAAACGTAATCAGCCGAAAAAGGGAAAGCTTTACCGTTCCCCATTTTGTGGCAAGCAGGGACAAAAGGGTTACGGTGCCCGCCGAAGCCGCATACTCCAGGTGCATGGCCTCCGCGATATAGATGGCAAGCCCGCTGCCAAAGGCAATCTTGAATGCCAGAAGCAATGTCTTTTTCAGTTTCCTTCTCATCACCGTACTCATGTTCCGCCCTCCCGTCAGCGCCTCTGATATTTGATTATTTTCGACTTTTTAACGTCATTTTCCGTCTATTATACTTTATGATATCCAATTTTCTCAATTTTTACAATGCCAATTCTGCAAAAACAAATTGTTAACCATTTTATTTTTATGGTTGACATATTATTCTTTCCTGTGTTAGGATGGTTGAGACACAAAAGACCATACACAATTGCGACTGATTACCATGAAGATCAGAGAAAGGACCGAGACATCCAATGAATACAAATACAAAGACAAACACATCCGAACAAAACACCGGCATGCGGACAGGCGAAAAAAGAAAAATCTATGATATGGCATACATTGCCGTCTTCACGGTGATCATTGCGATCTGTTCATGGATTTCCATCCCCACCTTAGTCCCCTTTACCCTGCAGACCTTCGCGGTATTTCTGTCCGTCGCAATACTCGGCGGAAAACGCGGTACGCTGTCGATCATCATCTATGTCCTGCTGGGCGCCATCGGTGTTCCGGTATTCGCGGGATTCTCCGGCGGATTCGGCATTATCTTAAACACCACCGGGGGCTACATCATCGGTTTTATACTCTCCGCCCTTATCATGTGGCTGATGGAAACCATGTTCGGCAGAAAGCTTCCGGTTCAGGCACTGTCGATGGTACTGGGGCTCCTTGCCTGCTATGCGGTAGGCACAGTATGGTTTATGTTTGTTTATATGAGACAGACAGGCGCCATCGGACTGACGACGGTACTGGGCTGGTGCGTCATCCCCTTTCTCATTCCCGACGCAATAAAAATCGCCCTGGCGCTCACCCTCAGCAATACGCTGCGCAAACCTCTGGCAAAGATCATGAATGAATCCGGGACCTGAACAAAAAGAAGGAGAATCGATACATATGATATACAAAATCAGAGCCCATCACGGCATGTGCTTTTCCTTTTTTCAGGGAAAGGGCTACAGCGGTGAATTTACGGAAAATATGTGGTCCATGAAAGAAAAACTGAGCAGGAATCCCGAAGTGATCCTGCTCAATGAAACCGATGATGTCTGTTCCCGCTGTCCCAATAACCATGCCGGGAAATGCACATCCGCCGATAAAGTCGATGATTATGACCGCCAGGTACTTGCCCTTTGCGGTTTCAGGGAAGGGACAAAAATCAGATGGGCGGATTTTGAAAAATCCGTACATGACAATATTTTGTCCCAGGGAAAACGCTCTGTCATCTGCGGCGGTTGCCAGTGGAATGCGTTGTGCCTGTAACCTTCGGCGTCTTTTTTCTCACGCCCCGATCACCTTATAAAACTCCTCCAGCGTCCACCCTTTCTCTGCCAGATAGGCTGCCGCCTCCCGCCCCACATAGCGGAAGTGCCAGGGTTCAAAGCCGATCTTTGTCACATCCTCCTTCTCCTCCGGATAGCGCAGGATAAAGCCGTATTTATGGCAGTGCTCCACCAGCCATTGATTACCGGGCTCTCCTTTCTGGCTTTCGTCCATGATCGTATTGGTGGAACACAGGATATCCAGCGCCAGCCCCGTCTCATGCTCGGACTGTCCCGCCGGCATGGTATACTCATGCGTCCTCTGAAGCGCCGCCTCATAGGTGTACCCCTTCGCCATATACTTTTTCACATCCTTATCCACCAGATTCTGCTGATAGGACCGGTCCCGGTGGGCGGAAGCAATCCAATAATCATAGCCTGCCGCGCCACCCGCTTCCAGCATGGCACAGAGATCTCCATAGAGCACCTCCGCAGCCTGCAGCCTTCCCTTGCAGATATTCCGCAGCACCGGCTGGTAAGAAGCGGAAAGCTCATGTTCCTTATTGACCAGCAGCAGAAGAGATTCATTCCGCGCATAAATATTCTGACACTCCTGTCGTATTTCAGGTGTGACCGTAGCCCCATCCCCGACAGCAGCCATTGATTCTCCTTCCGCATTTATCTCTTCATTCACAGCTATTTCGCCGCTCCCGATCCGCTCCCCTCCCGCGTATACTTTCTCATCACCTTCAATAAAAAAACCGATAAATACCCAGAGGGTAGCCGCAATGCCCGCAAAGCAGAAATAAAGCAGCAGCCATCTGATCATCCTGCGTTGTGCCCTCTTCTGTTTCCGTTTTCTCGCATCTATTATCCGCCTTTGCGCCATTTGCCGGGAATTGTCTCTGTTTCCGGTATTTCGGCTTCTTCTTACGCCCTCCGTTCTATTATAAACAGGCCTTCTATCCCCTTCGGTTTTCGTCTTTCCTGCCGGAGTGTATCCATACATCATATCCATCCTGAGCGTTTTCCCCATACTCTCGTCCTCCTCTTTCGGAATCCATGTGAAGAAAAGCACCGCGAAATATAAGGCTTCTTTCACATTTGATAAGACAAGAATATCCGCTCCATGTATCAGACTTTCCGCAAATCTGTATCAAAGCTGTATCAATTCACAGGTATTGATCCCCTCTTTTAAAACTGCATCATCTCAAAAAATTCCCTGCACCCCGCTTTCTGCAGCCACAAATCGTTGTCTGCGCCGCTCCATTCACCTGTGGTCCCTACCGCCAGTAGCATCTCCTCCTGTGTATCAAGGGTATCCTTCCCAACCGACGCTTCATTGACCACATCTATCTTCACCGCATACATCACGCTCTCCCTCTCCGCATCAGACAGCGCTGCATCATACATCTCTTCCTCCGTGCCCGCCGCTGCTTCCGAAGAGGCTCCCGTCTCCGCCGCTGCTTCCGCCCCACCGGCGCCGCCGGCGCCTTTTTCCGCTTCTTTATCCTGAAACCTCATATAGCCGATGATCTCTCCGGTGCGTTCCGTGCCATGGAGGATTTCCTCCTCCGGGCGCACCTCCCAGTATCCCTTCCATTCCTCCGTAAGCCGATCCGTCAGATACATCTGTATTTCCGTGATATACCCCGGCAATTCGCTCTCATACTTTCCGTTTTTGTCCGCCGGCGCCATACCAAATATCTGCGGAAACTCCCAGCCATGGGCCTCATACCATAACGTCACCGCCTCCCTCTCCCCCTCCGCGGCTATGGCGTAAATTTTGTAAAAATCCGCGTCCAGACACACCATCAGCCTCTGCGTCGCATACCTTGAAGCAGACCACTCGGCAATACCCTTTTGGGACAGTTCCACCCACTTTTCTCTTTCCGCCGCCTCCCTGCTCTCATTCCTCTGTTCCTGCGTCAGCTCAAACGTCAGCGTCCAGAAATGAAGCGGCGCCATCTCCTGTCCCGGATCATGATCTCCCATGCCGCTCCCCGGCTGGACATATGCCGTATTTTTTTCCCGGGAGATCAGATTCTCCTTCGTCATCTCCTCCCACCAGCCATCCCAGACTGTCATAACGGTGCGCTCTGCCACTGCCTCCATCTCTCTGTTTACGATCTCCACCAGCTCTTCATCGCTGATCTTTTCCCCCGATTCCTCCGCAGGCAGAAACGCCAGTTTATCGCCTGCCGTTTCCGCCCTTGCGACCGCCTCAATCTTCTCCTGAAAGCTGTTGTAAGCCACCGCATAGGGACTCAGATTCATATCCATATAAGTGATCTGCATCAGCGTTCCTGCATCGTACAGGTGATTGATCATCTTCGGCGCTAAAAATGCCCCCACCGTCAGGATCACCACAAGCAAAATGCAAAGCGCTTTCCCCATCATATGATCCAGTGAGAACCATCTGCCAAAGAAGCCGGCCTTTGAGCCCTTTATTTTCTTTCTGCCGCCCTTCTTTTTCTCAATCATCCTCTTCCTCCTCCGGAAAGAAAATATAAACCTTTGTGCCTTCTCCCTCTTTGCTGTCGATCTTCCACTCCGCATGGTGCAGGTTCACGATCCTGCTGCACAATGTCATCCCGATTCCCGCGCCGCCTTCCTTCCGCGCCCTGGATTTATCCACCATATAAAAGGCTTCCGTAATCTTTCCCACCTCATCTTCGGGAATGCCGCAGCCGTTATCCTCCAGTGTAAAACTATAGCCATGCTTCTCCTGTCTGCCGGTAAACAGAATTTTTCCCTGCTCTCCCGGCTTTTCATAGGTTTTTCTGCCGCATGCCTTCGCTCCGTTGTCGATCAGGTTGCCGAACAGAGAGCAGAGCAGGTCCAGATCACCGTACACGATCCCCGGCGCAATCGTCTTTACCAGCACCACCTTTTTCTCCCACAAAAGCCTCTTTGTAAAAAGTTCTACCTCATAGGCAAGTTCTCTCGTTTTTAAGGGCTTTAGGGTAATCCCCTGTTTGTCCACCCGGACCAGTTCCATCATTTTCAGAGAAAGCCTCTCCAGCCGCTTCCCCTGCTGGTAAATATAGTCGGAAGAACTGCGCTTCTCCTCCTCCGTCAGGTTCATGCTCCGCAGCATGTCGCCGTAACCGATAATGGAGGTCAGCGGCGTTTTCAGTTCATGGGCAAAGGCGCCCGTAAACTCCTCCTGCCGCCTCGCCGCATCGCCCAGCTCCCAGATACTTCTCTCCAGCCGCCTTGCCATCCTGTTAAACTCCAGCATCAGCCCCGCCAGCTCATCTTCTCCCTTTACCTCCACCCGGCTCTGATAATTTCCTCTCGCGAAATCTCTGGTTGCTCTCATTAACTGCCGGATCGGCTTTGTAAAATGATACGCCAGAAACCAGGAAACAGGAACGGACAGCACAATAACGAGCAGCACCATATTGCGGTACTGCTCATACAGCCTGTCCCTTGCGTCGTATACATATTGAATATTTCTGCCAAAGGCAAGATACCAGGTGCCGCTGCCGCTCTTTAACTGTGAAAGAGCCTCCAGATAATGCCCCGCCTCGGTATCGGTGAGCCGCCACATCGCCCTGTCCGTTCCCACATTTTCCGCCATCAGCGCCCCATAATACATGCCGTTTTTATAGATAAGCTGCCGCTCCTCATTGTAGAGCGCGATACCGTTCTCCTGATTCCCGATGCTGTCCTCGATGGTTTCCGACATCTCTGTCATAACATCATTTTCAATCGAATAGCCCTCCGGCAGCGCCTCCATAGACGCCAAAAGCGCGAACTGAAACATTTTCCACTCTTCCAGCCCCCGCTCTTTCTCTCTTTCCAGCATAATCTGAAAAGACGTCTGTAAAAAAATAGATCCGAATACCGCAAACAATATGACCAGCAGGCATACGATGGCGGTAAACTGTTTCCAGAATAACTTCATGATACACTGCTCCTGAACCGATAGCCCACCTTATACACCGATTCGATCTGCTGTTCCAGCCCCGCCTTTCTGCGCAGCCGCTGCACATGCAGATCCACCGTCCTCGAATCTCCCATATAAGGGCTGTCCCAGACCTGCTCATAAATCATCTCACGATAAAGCGCCCTGTCCGGATTTCTCATAAACAGCAGAAGAAGATCAAACTCCTTGATCGTCAGATTGATATCCCTGCCGCCCTTTTTGACGGTGCGGGCAACCACATTGATCTCCAGATCACCGATACGGATATCCTGCTCCACCTTATGAAAACGGCGCAGCACATTTTCCACCCGCGCCAGCAGTTCGATAATCTCGAAGGGCTTTGCGATATAGTCATCCGCCCCTAAACGCAATCCCTTCACCTTATCTATCGTCTCGCCCTTTGCAGATAAAAAAATCACCGGCATATTCAGGCTCTTTGCATACTCCAGCAGCTCATACCCGTTAACGCCCGGCAGCATAATATCAAACAGGCAAAGATCGTAACTGTTCTCCGCCAGCATATCCGCTCCCCTGTTCCCGTCATTGGCAACCTCACAGCTATAACCCGCATGCTGCAGATTGATTCTGATCAAATTCGCAATCGCTTCCTCATCTTCCACAATCAGTATTTTATTCAAACAATTATCCCGCTCTTTCCGCTCCGCGTACCGCCGCCTGCAAATTTTTATCCCCCGACAAACTTTTCCCCAAAATCCCCTATTCTGAAACTATCTTACACCACACTTGCATCAAAGTTGTGTCATATTATGATAAAAATGTTGCGGTATCTTACATACTTTAACGGATTTTTGCCACACTCTCGCCGGAAATCAGCGTAAACGGCACGACTTCATGGACAGGATGCCCGCTGCGCATAAATCCCCTGAGCAGCGAATCCACCCCCTGTTCCGCAAGCCGCCTTGTATCCTGTTTAATTGTCGTCAGCCTCGGCAGAGAATACTGCCCGGTGATAATACCGTCATATCCCACCACGGAGATATCCTCCGGTACCCTTTTGCCCATATCGCAAAACGCACGGATCGCCCCTAAGGCCATCACATCGCTCAGCGCGAAAACCGCAGTCAGATCCGGCCTGCGCAGCAAAAGCCGTTTAGCCGCCGCATAAGCATCCGGCATGGAATAACGACACTGTTCGCACTGCTGTTCCAGATCCAGCGGAATATGCAGCCGCTCACATGCCGCCTTACAGCCCATCAGACGCCGGTAGCTGACCTGGGAACTGGATGAATTTCCGCCCAGCACACCGATATTGCGATGCCCCAGATCCACCAGCAGATCTATCACCTGCTCCGCCGCCTGTTCATCATCGGTGGTAAACGAAGACAGATTGTGAAATCCAAGCTCCTCCGCACTGTTTGTCAAAAGTACACCGGGCACGGTGATCGACGCAAAGCCTGCCTGAAACAGTTCCAGATCGCCGCCCAGAAATAAAAATCCCCGGGGCCTGCGCTCTCTGCAGAGCCTGAGTGCATACACCACCTCATCGGCATCCTCATCCAGATAATAGACCGCCGCATCCTGATCCGCCTCCCGCAAAAGCGTCTGAATCTTCTCCAGCAGATCCGCAAACAACAGATTATTCGTTCCCTTCACGATAATCGCAATACTGCTGTCCGCCAGTTGTTTTAAATGTTTGGCATTGGTATTGGGCATAAACCCGTACTCCTCTACGACAGCCATCACTTTCCTGCGCATTTCTTCGCTGACGTCCGCCCGATTGTTGAGCACCCGCGACACCGTCGCCACACCGCAGCCGGAAAGTCTTGCAATATCCTTGATGGTCATTTCCTCCCCCTTCGCTTCCGGTCTCCGAAGCGGACCTCAGAGACCGGAATCTGATGTTATTTTTTATTAACCTTTTACCGCGCCGGCCGCCACGCCTTTGATAATATGCTTCTGGCATGCGAGATAGAAGATAATAACAGGAATAATGCTCATCAGGATCAGTGCCATCGTAGCCCCTAAATCCACTGTGCCGTAGCTTCCTTTCAGATACTGGATATGGATCGGAATTGTGCGGAATTCGTTGATATCAAGCACCAGTACCGGCAGAAGATAGTCGTTCCATACCCACATGATCTCCAGAATGCCTACGGAAATCATCGTCGGCTTCAGCATCGGCACAACTACCGTAAAGAACGTCCGCACCGGTCCGCAGCCGTCAATGGCGGCGGCCTCCTCGATCTCCAGCGGAATGGCTTTCACAAACCCCACAAACATAAAAATGGCAAGCCCCGCGCCAAACCCCAGATAGACGATAGGAATCGTCCAGGGCGTATTCAGATGCAGCTTATCCGCCGTTTTGGACAATGTAAACATCACCATCTGGAACGGCACTACCATGGAAAATACACACAGAAAATAGATGCCCCGGCACAGAGCCGAATCCACTCTGGCAATATACCATGCCGCCATGGAAGTACACAGCAGAATCAGAAACGTGGAAAGCAGTGTGATCACAACACTGTACATCACGCTCTTTACAAAGGGATAATTTCCGAAGGTCATGCCCTTGATAAAGTTATCAAACCCGGCGCTCATCTCCCCCGTCGGAAGGGCGAAAGTATCCGTCTTTACATAGGTGTTCTGTTTAAAAGAGTTTATCACTACCGCCAACACAGGCAGCACATAAACGATGCTGACCACGGCTAATATCACGGAAAGGATAGTTTTGCGCCTGTTTGCGGCAGAAACCGTATTCTTATTCATTACTGCTGTACCTCCTTTTTACGTGTATAGCCCAACTGAAGCAGCCCAAGCCCTGCCACCAGAATAAAGAAGACTACCGCCTTCGCCTGCGCCACACCCTGGGCAGTGGTGTTGGAACTGTAGAATGTATTGTAAATATTGAGCGCCAGCATTTCCGTTGTCTTGATGGTCGTGCCGCCCGCCTGGATCACAAACGGCTGTCCGCCGGTCAGCGCCAGGTTCTGGTCAAAGAGCTTAAAGCCGTTTGTCAGAGAAAGGAACACACATATTGTGAAGGAGCTCATAACGTTTGGTATCGTCACCTTAAATAAGGTCTGCAGGGAAGTCGCGCCGTCGATGCGGGCCGCCTCCAGAATATCTCCTGGCACATTCTGCAGTCCGGCGATATAAATGATCATCATATAGCCCACCTGCTGCCAGCACATAAGGATGATCAGCCCCCAGAAGCCGTACTTGCTCTCCAACAGGATGGACGTCTGATAGCGTCCTAAAATACCGTCAAAAATCATTGACCAGATGTAGCCAAGTACAATACCGCCGATCAGGTTCGGCATAAAAAATACGGTACGGAACAGATTGCTTCCCTTAATCTCCAATGTCAGAAAATATGCCACCATAAACGCCAGCACATTGATAATGACTAAGGACACGACCGCAAACATCGCCGTGTACCAGAATGCATGGCGGAACGAAGCGTCCTGAAAGACTTTCACGTAGTTTCCAAAGCCGATGAATTTTGCATCGGAAATCAGACGGAACTGGCACATGGACAGCCAGATACCCTGAATAAAAGGCCAGATGAAACCAATCGTAAACGCAATGAGCACAGGGCCTAAAAACAAAAAGCCCCAACGCCTGGTGGCCTTTTTTATGGAATTGCTATTGGTATTTTTCATGTTTTTCATGGTATCAACCCCCGGTTTTGGTTATTCGATAATGAGCGGTTCCCGCGGCTTTCCTATGAAAAGCGGGGCGGGTAAAATGCCCGTCCCGCCGCCCGTTTTATCTCAGTTGCTTATTTTGCTTATTAGTTGTTTACTGCCGCATATTCCGTTGCCCAGCCGTCCACAAAGGCGCTGCGCACGATTTCCCAGTTTGCGTCAGACTGATCTGCGTTGTACTGGTTCAGCGCACTTACCAGTGTTGCACGGTAAGAATCTACGTTGGGCTGGAAGTTGGTTGCCCAGTTCATTACATAACATCCGTCAGCCGTGTATTTATCCGCTGCCGCAAGGAAGCCGTTTGTGGATTCTGCCGCCTGCTTATAAGGCATTACACCGAAGGTATCCACTAACTTACGGGAAGCGTCAGGATCTGTCACACACCAAACCATGAAGTCCATGGTTGCCTGCTGATCCTCCGCGGAAGCCTTGCTGTTGATTGCCCAGCAGTTCTCCGTACCGCAGTTAAGACCTGCTTTTTCTTCTCCCTCAACGCCGCAGTAATAAGGAATCATCGTAGCGTTCGGCACTTCGTTCTTCACCGCTTCATATTCCCAGGAACCGTTTACGAAAAATGCAGCCTTGCCTGTCTTGAACTCGTTCTCCGCATCATGCCCGCCGGTTGCCAGTTCCTTCGGATCTGTCAGGCTGTTGTTGATGCAAAGGTCATAGAGGTTCTTAAAGTTATCCATGTACTTACCGGAGATCGTTGCCGGGCACTCCGTCCAGGGCGTACCCTCCTGCTCATAGTAGTATTCAAGGTTAGCCATATGTCCTGTAAAACGCCAGGAAGAGCTGCCGTCCATATCGGAGGAGGAGAAAGCGTCAAAACCAAGTTCGCCAGCGCGGGAATGGATATCTTCCGCCACTGCCTTTAAGCTCTCAAAATCTTTGATCTCGTCCATGGTGTGGCCTGCCTTTTCGATCAGGTCAGGATTTACGATGATGCCGTAGCACTCATAGCAGTAACCGATGGAAACCAGCTTGCCGCTCTCATCATAGAGGTTATAAGCATCCGTGTTTAATTCATTGGCGATCGGTGTGCCGGTCAGGTCCAACGCGTAGTCCTTCCAGTCCTTTACGCCTGCCTGGTTCCCGATGACAAACAATGTCGGGGGGGCAGATTTATCCATCTCGGATATCAGTGTCTGGGAATAAGTGCCGGAAGCTGCGGTAACTACCTTCACTTCCACGCCGGTCTGCTCTTTATACGTTGCCGCAATTTCCTGTAATACTTCATCGGACTCGGGCTTAAAGTTCAGCCAGTAAACGGAACCTGAGCCGCTGCTCTCCGCTGCCGGAGCTTCCGCGTTTCCTTCTTCAGCCGGAGCTTCCGTTCCCTCTCCCTCTGCTGCCGGAGTTTCTTCGGCACTGTTGCCGCAGCCTGCCAGCATGGACAGAGAAAGAACCGTACCAAGAGCCAGTGCTAAAAACTTTTTGTTCTTTTTCATTTTTTGTATCCTCCTGTTTTTTTATGTTGAATATTGTTGAAAACGCTACCGGAATCGTTTCTGGTAACGTTTCCACTTCATGTATATCATACCGCCATCACAGAAAATATGCAAGAACAAAATTCCGAATATCAAAAATTCGGAATTTTGTTGAAAAAGCATGTATTGTTTTTGTGGATTTTGCACAATTGCAGTGATCTGACAGGAGGAAACATAAACCTGCTACTCCCAATTCATCCGCCCATAGCGCAGGGCGGTCTCCCGAATTTCTTCCCGCAGCCCGGCTGAGAGCTGTTTTTCCGTAATACGCCACCGCCAGTTACTTCCCACGGTGGAGGGCTTATTGATCCGGCTGCGGTTATCATATCCCAGATAATCCTGCAAAGGGATGATACACATCTTCGCCCTGCTGCGCATGATCAGCGCGATAAAAGCGCGGTAGAGTTCATGATCCGGCGTCAGATGGTCACAGAGATAATCCCTTGCCATCAGGCGTTCCTTTTCGGTGATGGACCGAAACCATCCGGTGATCGTCTCATTGTCGTGAGTGCCCGTGTAAGCCACACTGTTTTCCACATAATTATGGGGCAGATAATCATTCGCCGCGCCGGAATCCCTGGAATCAAACGCAAACTCCAGCACCTTCATCCCCGGAAAGCCGCTTTCCCGCACAAGTTCTCTGACGGAATCCGTCACATACCCCAGATCCTCCGCAATGACTTCCCGCCTGCCAAGCCGCTGTTCCACATGACGAAACAGATCGATACCCGGTCCCTTTTCCCAGTGCCCCTCCTTTGCCGTTTCCGCGCCGTAAGGAATGGAAAAATATTCATCGAATCCTCTGAAATGGTCGATCCGCACCACATCATATAAACGGAAACAGTAAGAAAGCCTTGAAATCCACCAGTCATAGCCGTATCTTCGATGATAATCCCAGCGGTAGAGCGGATTCCCCCAGAGCTGTCCGTCTGCCGAAAAGCCGTCCGGAGGGCAGCCTGCCACGGCAAAAGGGATATTTTGTTTATCCAGCTGAAATAATTCCGGCTTTGCCCAGGCATCCGCGCTGTCCATCGCCACATAGATCGGGATATCGCCGATGATGCGAATACCCTGCCTGTTGGCGTAATCTTTCAGCATCGTCCACTGTTCAAAGAACTTGAACTGCAGATATTGATGGAACTCAATGTCAAAATACAACTCCCGCCTGTAGTAATCCATGGCATACCCGTAACGGAGCCTGATATCCTCGGCCCATTCACTCCATGCCGCGCCGCCAAAGCGGGATTTTACCGCCATAAACAGGGCGTAATCGGAAAGCCACCAGCGGTTTTCTTCCACAAACCGCAGATATGCGGGGTTTTCCGTGACACGGCTCCGCTCATATGCCCTGCGCAGCAGCGGATAACGGTTTTCATAAAGTTTCTGATACGCAATATCCTGTTTTTTATCTCCCAGATCCGCGGCATCGCACTCTTTCTTTGTCAGCACGCCCTCCTCGATCAGCGCCTCAAGACTGATAAAATAAGGATTTCCGGCAAAGGTGGAAAATGACTGATAGGGAGAATCTCCATAGCTTGTAGGACCTAACGGAAGAATCTGCCAATAGGTCTGTCCCGCCGCCTTTAACCAGTCCACAAAGTCATAGGCGCTCCTGGAAAAACAGCCGATTCCGTAAGGGGAGGGCAGACTGAATATGGGAAGCAATATACCAGCAGTTCGTTTCATCAAAATTTTCCTTCTTTCTCTTTACTGTACCTGATCATACCATGTTCAGGTTTTTCTTTCAAGAGTGCGCCCTTCCGCGATTGCTCACTCCTCCTCCCTCCCGTCATGATACGCCAGCCGGATATCCTCCTTTGTCAGATGACGGAATCTCTTTAAGCCCGCGCCGAGGATGCGGAAACTGTTTACAATCGTATCAAACACGCCCGCCTGATACATATTCACAAATATTATTCCGATGGGCACCGCCACGATCATCCCGAAAATGCCCGACACCTTATAGCCGATGTAAAGCAGAAACACCGTCGGCAGCGTATGCATTCCCATGGAATCCCCCATTATCTTCGGCTGGATCATCTGCCGCACGATCTGAGAGATACCCCAGATCACAGCCAGCCCCACCGCCAGTTTATAATCTCTGCTGAATATCTCAAACACAATCCAGGGGCAGAGGATCGTACCTGTTCCGAAAACCGGCAGAAAGTCCAGCACCGCGATAAAAATCGCCAGCACCGGCGCATAATCGATCCTCAGGATAAACAGCCCCGCCGTCAGGATCAGATATATCCAGAACTCTATCTTAAGCTGCGCCTTCAGATAGCCGCCTACCGCACCGGATAAGCTTACCTGAATCATATCCCAGTATTTTTTCAGTGTCTCCGGCATATAATCCTGCATAAAGTTCCGCATGTTGGTGCGTTCCGCCGTAAACGCGAAGGCTGCCACAAGGCACATGATGACCGCCACAAACAGGTTGGGAAGCTGCTTTGCCATATTTCCAAGCCAGGACATGGAGGGTGTGCCAAGCCCCGCCACCCACTCTCCCAGGGAAGTCTCCACGTTCTCGAAAAAATACGCCCAGCTCTCCTGCACATCCTTCGGCAGGGAAGCTGCCAGCCTTGAAAAGCTGCGGCTGATCTCGTCAATCTGAATCTGCAGCCCCTCCCATATATCCGGCAGATCGTGCATAAGCCCCTGTATCTGGTCAATCAGGAACGCCGCGATCCCGTACCCGATCAGAATAATCAGCGCGATAACCGCTATGATTACACACGCCGTTCCCGCCTTTCTCTTAATTCTCAGCTTATCCTCCAGAAATTTCACCATCGGACTTGCCAGCAGCGCGATGATCCACGCCACCACAAAAGGCATAAAAAATGATAATACCCTGGGAACTACCGTGATCAGCACCACAACGCCGATCAGCGCCAGTATAATATTTGCCAGTGCTTTACAATAGGCTCTTGTCTCCTGTTTCATCTTATTACATCTCCTGCTTTTCTTCCATACACATCCGCGAATCTTTTATGCTTCCTCATCCCCCGGCTTTGCATCTTCCGGCTCATCCTCCCCAAAGGATGCCAGCATATCATCCAGCAGCCCATAGATCTCCTCCCGCCCCTGCTTCGTCATTGCCGAGAAGGGGATCACGATCGTCTCCTTCGGCGCATTTAACCCTTCCCGTATCATCTTCACATGTTTCTGCAATTGGCTCCGGTTGATTTTATCCATCTTTGTGGCAATGATGATCGGAAAATATCCCTGCGCTGTCATCCACCCATACATCTGTCTGTCGTTCTTTCCCGGTTCATGGCGGATATCAATGAGCAGAAATACCGCATACAGCATCTCCGACGTATGAAGATATCTCTCTATCATCTTTCCCCATTTTTCCTTCACCGAAACATTGGCATTGGCATAACCGTATCCCGGCAGGTCCACCAGATAAAAATCATCGTTCACATTGTAATAGTTGATCGTCTGCGTCTTCCCCGGCTGGGAACTCGTCCGCGCAAGGGACTTGCGGTTCATGATCGCATTGATCAGGGAAGACTTTCCCACATTGCTCTTGCCCGCAAAGGCAACTTCCATTTTTGTATTCTTCGGAAACGTGCTGGTGATGCCGCACACTGTCTCTAACTCCACTTTTTTAATAACCATCCTTCAAACCTCGTTCTATCGCATTTGCTCTTTTCTTTAAATGATCGCCGCTTACTTTCTATTAGTAAGATACACCAATCTGTCGGCAAAGTTCAATTTTCTTCCAAAATTTATAAAAAATTAAAGAATAAGAGGGCGTACCAGTTCCTGACCGCCCCCTGTATCTTATCCATATTTTTTAATCAGCAGACCTTTTCACCTTACAGGCCCAATGATCCTCAGTTTGCCTCCCGCAGCCGCTCTCCTCTGTGAAGTACCAGCGGTCCGCTCTTGCCTTCTACGGCACTCTTTGTGATGATGCACTCCTCGATCGTCTCATCCGAAGGAATCTCATACATCACATCCATCATCGCCTTCTCCATAATGGAACGAAGTCCTCTCGCGCCGGTCTTTCTTTCCATCGCCATCTTCGCGATGGTCTCCACCGCCTCTTCCTCAAAGCCCAGCTTCACATTATCCAGATCAAACAGTCTCTGATACTGCTTGATCAGCGCGTTTTTCGGCTCTTTCAAAATACGGACCAGCGCTTCCTCATCCAGTCCTTCCAGCGCCACATTGATCGGCATACGCCCGATAAACTCCGGAATCAGCCCGAATTTCACCAGATCCTGAGGCGCCGCCTCTTTCAGCAGAGAATCCTTGCCGTAAATATTTTTCTTACCGGATACTTCCGCCCCGAAGCCGATAGATTTGCGGTCCAGCCGCGTCTCTATAATCTTTTCAAGACCATCGAAAGCGCCGCCGCAGATAAACAAAATATTTGTGGTATCAATCTGGATCAGCTCCTGATGGGGGTGCTTTCTGCCGCCCTGGGGCGGTACGCTCGCCTCCGTCCCCTCGATGATCTTAAGGAGCGCCTGCTGCACGCCCTCACCGGACACATCCCTTGTGATGGAAACGTTCTCACCCTTCTTCGTGATCTTGTCGATCTCATCGATATAGATGATGCCGTACTGCGCCCGCTCCACATCGTAGTCCGCCGCCTGGATCAGCTTTAACAGGATATTTTCCACATCCTCGCCCACGTAGCCGGCTTCCGTCAGCGTCGTGGCATCGGCAATCGCAAAGGGAACGTTGATGATCTTCGCCAGCGTCTGTGCCAGATAGGTCTTACCCGATCCGGTAGGTCCCACAATAATAATATTGCTCTTCTGCAGTTCCACGTCCTCCGGTCCCTGCTCCGCCAGTACCCGCTTATAGTGATTATACACCGAAACCGCCAGTACCTTCTTTGCCTCTTCCTGCCCGATCACATAGTCGTCCAGAAACTCCTTGATCTCCACCGGCTTTAGGAGATTGATCTCCATCTCCTCGGAAGCCGGCTCTTCCTCATACTCCTCTTCAATAATGTCCGCACAGATATCCACGCACTCGTCGCAGATATAAATGCCGTTAGGCCCTGCGATCAGTTTTCTCACCTGATCCTGCGCCTTCCCGCAAAAGGAACATCTCACTCTGTTCTCGTTATTCTTTCCTGCCATTTACTTCTGGTTCCTTTCCCGCATATCCGGATCTTCTCTTAATCCTTTTTCGACTCTTCCTCATCCTTCTCGCGGATCGTCATTACTTTGTCAATCATGCCAAATTCCAAAGCTTCCTGCGCGCTCATCCAGTTGTCACGCTCCGTTGCCGCACAGACCACTTCATAATCCCTGCCGGTATTTTCCGCCAGCATCCGGTTCAGTTTCTCCTTTGTCCGCAGCAGATGCTTTGTGGTAATCTCCACATCCGTCGCCTGTCCCTGAGCGCCGCCAAGTACCTGATGGATCATGACTTCCGCGTTGGGCAGGGCAAACCGCTTGCCCTTTGTGCCGCCTGCCAGAAGAAAGGAGCCCATACTTGCCGCAAGCCCGATACAGTTGGTGGAAACGTCGCACTTAATATACTGCATCGTATCATAGATCGCAAGCCCCGCAGACACGGAACCGCCCGGAGAGTTGATATAAATCTGGATATCTTTCTCCGTATCCATTGCCTCCAGATACAGAAGCTGCGCCGTGATGGACGCCGCCATGGAATCATCTACCTCGCCCACTAAAAAGATAATTCTTTCCGCCAGCAGACGGGAGTAAATATCATAAGAGCGCTCACCCTGGTTTGTCTGTTCAATAACATATGGTGTTAAATAATTTTTTATCATAGCTCTTTCCTTCTTTCTCAGTTTTTTAATAAAAACTTCAACCTTTTTTAAGATTTCCCATGACAAAACCAATGCTATAAAATCCGGTCACTCAAATTTTATAGCATTGTATCGTCTTTTATTCAATTTACTCTTCTGTTTTTTCTTCTTTTTCCTTCATAACGGCATGTTCCGCCACAAATTCAACCGCCTTGCGCACCGCGATATCAGCCATGATGGATTTTTTCTCTTTTTCTCCCATCATCTCTTTTACCTTGTCCACTTCGATCTGATAAGCTTCCGCCATCACTTTCATCTCTTCCTCGTACTCTTCTTCGGAAGCCGTGATATTCTCCGCCGCCGCAACAGCTTCCATACAGAGCCTGGATTTGATCTTTCTCTCCGCCTGAGGTTTTAACTGCTCCAGCATGGTCTCTCTGGTAGCGCCCGTCATCTGCATATACTGTTCAAACTGCATTCCCTGCATAGCGATCCGCTGCGCAAACTGATCCAGCATCTGGCGCTGTTCCGTCATAAGCATCGCATCGGGAACCTCCATCTCGGCGTTCTCCACGACAACTGCCATCGCAGCGTCTTCTTTTTCGTCCTTTGCCTGTTTTTCTTTCTTCTCTTCTAAGCCTTTTCTAACGTTTGCCTTATATTCTTCCAGCGTCTCGTACTCGGAAACTTCCGCCGCAAACTCATCATCAAGCTCCGGCAGTTCCTTTACCTTGATCTCCTTCACGGTACATTTGAATACGGCGTCTTTTCCCGCCAGATGTTCCGCATTGTAATCCTCGGGGAAGGTCACCTTCACTTCCACTTCCTTATTTAATTCCGCGCCGATAAGCTGCTCCTCAAAGCCGGGAATAAACGCGCCGGAGCCAATGGTCAGCGGGTAGTTTTCTCCCTTGCCGCCCTCAAAAGCTTCTCCGTCCACAAAGCCTTCAAAATCCAGTTCCGTCATATCGCCGTCCTGCACCGCACGGTCTTCCACGGATACCATTCTGGCACTGTTCTCTCTTTCTTTCTCGATCTCCGCGTTTACTTCCTCTTCCGTCACTTCCGCGGAAACCTTATCGATCTCAACACCCTTATATTCGCCCAGTTTTACTTCCGGCTTTAACGCCACCACTGCCGTAAAAATAAAGGGTTTTCCATGCTCGATCTGCACAACGTCAATCTCGGGAGAAGATGTGATCTCTTCCTCACACTCATCATAAGCCTTTTCGTAAGCGCCGGGGATCAGCTCATTTGCCGCATCCTCAAAGAAAATTCCCTCGCCGTACATATTCTCAATCATTTTCCGGGGCGCTTTTCCTTTTCTGAAGCCCGGGATCTGAATTCTGCTTCTCTGTTTCTTATAGACCGTATCCACAGCCTTCTCAAACTCTTCCGCTGATACCTCGATGGTCAGCTTTGCCATTCCCTTTTCCAGTTTCTCTACCTGTAAACTCATCCTCTTACTCTCCTATTTTTCACATTCTCGCTTCCTGCCATGGTAACAGTTCAGCCACGGATAGTACGTTATAAAGTCCAATTCTGCCCATGTACACAGTCATTTTGCAATTATAGCACAGTTTTTTTTAAAATACCAGTGTTTTTTCTGCATATTTGCGCATATTTGAGCGCATATCGGCTCGTATAACTGCGATATTCTCAGCAATTTGGATTACCTCCCATCCCGTAAGCGCCAACACGCTCCGCGATACACAAAAATCACGAAAATAATGCAATCCCGCGCCGAAAAACCCGGCCGCCGGAACCCGGCTTATACCTTCATCGTCAGCGCAATCCTTTTCTTTGCCGCATCCACGGATATCACCTTCACATCTACGATATCTCCCACGCTGACCGCCTCCAGCGGATGTTTGATAAACCGGTCCGTCATCTGGGAGATATGCACCAGCCCGTCCTGATGGACGCCGATATCCACAAAGGCTCCAAAGTCCACAATATTGCGCACGGTTCCTTTTAGTACCATGTCCGGTTTTAAGTCCTCCAACTCCAGCACATCGCTGCGCAGAATCGGCGCAGGCATATCCTCTCTTGGATCTCTGGCAGGCTTTTCCAGTTCCCTGATAATGTCCTCCAGCGTCAGCTCACCGATACCCAGCTCACCCGCCAGTTTCTTCTTATCTTTGATCTTGCCGGAAAGGCTCCCGGCTTTTTTGCCGCCCGCCTTAGCTTCCTTCTGAAGCCTGCGCACATCTTCCATGGTAATTCCCAGCTTCTCCATCAGCTTCTCCGCCGCCTCATAGGACTCGGGATGTACGCTGGTAGCATCCAGAGGGTTTTTACCGTCCGTGATCCGCATAAACCCGGCGCACTGTTCAAAGGCTTTGGGGCCAAGTTTCGCAACTTTTAGCAGTTGCTTCCGGGAGAGAAACCTGCCGTTCTCCTCCCGATACGCCACAATATTTTTTGCCAGCGTTTTTGAAATACCGGAAATATACTCAAGAAGCGGTGCGGACGCCGTATTTAAGTCAACTCCCACCTTATTTACCGCGGATTCCACCACGCCGGTAAGCGCTTCACCCAGTTTCTTCTGATTCATATCATGCTGGTACTGCCCGACGCCGATGGACTTCGGCTCAATCTTCACAAGTTCCGCCAGCGGATCCTGCAGGCGCCTTGCGATGGATGCCGCGCTCCTTTGTCCCACATCAAACTCCGGAAACTCCTCCGTGGCAAGCTTGCTGGCGGAATAGACCGACGCCCCCGCCTCATTGACAATCACATACTGCACCGGTGCCTTCAGTTCTTTCAGCAGATCCACGATAATCTGTTCCGACTCCCTGGAGGCCGTACCGTTTCCCACGGAAATCAGCGATATATTGTATTTTTGAATCAGCTTTTTCAGCTCCGCTTTACTCTCCGCCACTTTATTCTGGGGCGGCGTGGGATAGATTACCTTTGTGTCCAGCACCTTCCCCGTCTCGTCCACTACCGCCAGCTTACAGCCGGTGCGGAACGCCGGATCCCATCCGAGCACCACCTTTCCGGCAATCGGCGGCTGCATCAAAAGCTGCTCGAGATTTTTCCCGAACACATTGATTGCACCGTCCTCCGCCCTTTCCGTCAATTCGTTTCTGATCTCCCGCTCGATAGCCGGCCAGATCAGACGATGATAGCCATCCTGGACCACGTCCTTTAAAACCGGTGTGGTATATTCGTTATTGACCAATATGGTCATTTTTTCCAGATGACGAAGGATCTCTTCCTCCGGCGCCTGCACCTTTACCGCCAGAATCTTTTCCTTCTCCCCTCGGTTCAACGCCAGAATCCTGTGTCCCGCCACCTTTTTCAGCGGCTCCTCATAGGCGTAATACATCTCATACACGCTCTGCATGGAAGCATCCTTCGCCTCGCTGACAAGGCTTCCCTCCCGCATCGTCAGATTCCGGATAAAGGTCCTGTAGTCAGCCTCATCGGAAATCGCTTCCGCCAGAATATCCTTTGCTCCCTGCAGAGCCTCCTGCGCCGTCGCAACTCCCTTTTCCTCATCAATATATTTTTCCGCCTCTTTTTCCACAGGCGCTTTCGCGTTCTGAAGCTTAATATAGAGGGCAAGGGGCTCTAACCCCTTCTCCTTCGCCACGCTCGCCCTGGTTTTTCTCTTCGGCCTGTAGGGACGATAGAGGTCATCCACCAGCACCTGGGTTTCCGCTGCCAGAATCTTCTCTTTCAGCTCCTCCGTCAGCATCCCCTGCTCTTCAATGCTGCCAATCACCTGCTCTTTTTTCTCTTCCAAAGCACGAAGGTAATGCAGCCTTTCATATAAATTACGAAGTTCTTCATCATTCAGGGAACCCGTTGCTTCCTTTCTGTAGCGGGAGATAAACGGGATCGTGTTGCCCTCATCGATCAGTTTTACCGCCGCCTCCACCTGCCAGTTCCGCACCTGCAGTTCTTTTGCAATTTTTACATAAATATCCATATGAAAACCATTTCCTTTTCCTGAGTCTTTTCCTCTGCCACCCGATATCATACCACGATTTTTCAGTTTTTGCCACTTGAAAATCATATCAAAATAAAGGACGGTCCCTTTCAAGGACTGTCCTTATATTCCTTACGCTCTCCATATGTCCATCTTCCGCCGGAAATTTCTTTTTTCTCTATCCACATCCATTACATTTCTTCGCAAAACGCTTCCATACGCTCCGCTTTTGCCGCAAGTTTGAGCCACCTCTTCAACGTTTCCCCATCCTCCTGCGCCATGATCTTCCTGTTCAGTTCTTCCGGCACGGGGCCAAACTCCTCAAGCAGCTCAAGTACCGCTTCCTTTCTGCCATTCATCTCGCCATCCTCATAAGCCTCTTCCTTCAGCGCTTTCCGGACCGCTTCTTCGTCATACTCAAAAATACTCATAAGTTTTACCTCCGCCTTGTTCCGCAGCAGAAAATCCCTGAGAATACCCTGTCTGATACATTCGTCCACAGCCCTGTCCACCGCGTCATCAATGGATGCGCTTTTCGCATGGTCCCTGACCTTTTCCACATACAACATATATTCTTTCAATGTACGGCAGGCACTTTTCAATTCTTCATTAAATCCCTCATTGATATTCAGTACCTGTACCCGCAACTCCAGCCCGGGAACACTCTCCTTTATCAGATACGCATCTGACAGCCTCAATTCCTCACGCTCCGCGCAGAGCTCCTCTCCATTGTAGAAAACCATAAAATGCGGTGCCGGAATCCGTATCAGCTTTCTCCCATACAGATTGTCCGCTGCCGTCAGCCTGCCATATTCCGCCGATACATACTGTAAAAACCGTATCGGCATATTTCTGTTCACTGTTGACTGATGCTCAAACAAATACAGGTTCATATCAATCAGAAACGCCAGATCATTTTTCATGCCGAGATAAACTGCCCCTTCCAGCGTAACAATCTCAAGCCTCTCCGGATCACTATAGCGCCTTCCACTGACGGCATTATACAATTCCAACAGCTCCTTCTTCTCCCGAAACAGCATCCGAAACACCGTATCTTTATAGCGGCTGTTGGCTTTCACCTCCGTCCACTTGTTTTCCCCGCATTTTTTCCGCATGGCAGAACTTTTTCTGCCGCTTTTCTTTCTACTCATCGTTTTCCTCCTTTCGGGATTCCGAAAAAAGAAAACGCCTGTAGAGATTAATCCCGTCACTTACTTCCTCCAAAATCCCATGCAATTTTTACAGTTTGAAAATAAAAGCACAGGTTTCAGTTGAAATAAGACGGGATTTGCTCCCAAGAATACGGCGCCTGCCGCAAGAAATTCAAAAGAATATATGCTTTTGAAAATAGTATAACAGAATTGTTTTCGTTTGGCAACATTAATTCCATATCGAGCCCATCAGCCCGACACACACGCTCTCCATTCCCCCCGACGCTTCCGCCCTTAATGCAAAACATCCCTCTTTTGAAGCATTATAAAAAATTTTCGTCCCCGCCGCTTCTCCGTCATTTACATAGATCTCCACCATCCGGCGGTCCACAAAAATCTCCAGCTTCCTGACCTGATCCACATCCGCCTGAAAGCAGATTCCCTCGCTTTTTACGCCTTTTGTCACGATACGCAGGCCGTCCCGGTCATTCACCAGCGAAATCGACTTCTCCCCGTCCTCGCCGAGCAGAATCGTAAAAAACGTATTTTCCCTGCATATAACTTCCGCCCTGTAGGCATTGCCCCTTATATGCCAAAGTCCCACGTTATCCCCGCCGCCACGGTAAATGATCTCTCCCTTAAGCCGTCCGATCTCTTCCACCGGCGTCATATAAAGCCTGCCGTTTTTGATATGGAGTTCTCTTGGGAGCGTCATACTGCCGCAGGCTCCGTTTTCATATACGATATGCTCTCCATACAGATCAAATACCCAGCCGATACAGATCCTTCTGCCCTGATGCTCAAAACTCTGCATCGCATAACAATTGCTCCCGAAATCAAACCAGCCCTCGCTCTCCACCGCCAGCTTCTTATCTTTCCAGCTTCCCACATAATATCTGCTCATCTGATGTCTTCCGCATACATCCCGGTGTGCCATAAAGGCTCCGATCGCCAGATACTTACCGTCCAGCTCCATAAAATCCGGGCATTCAAAACAGCGGATGTCCTCTTTTTCTTCTCTCAGCAGCGGATGCACATAATGCCAGTGCTCCATATCCTCCGACTCATACAAAAGGATCGCTCCCTTTCCACCGAGCGCGCTCCCCAGCACCATATACCATGTATCCCCGATCTTTACTACCTTCGGATCGCGAAAATCACGGGAAGCTCCCGCAGGTCTCTGCGCTATCACACACTTTTCTTCGGTAAAGCGGAGCATATCCCTGCTTTGCGTCATCCACTGTTGTTCCACCATCTCCCCGTCGCCCCGGGAGGATTCCCTGTGCCGCGTAAAATAAAAGAGCACCTCATCCTCCAATGCTGCCGCACAACCGGAAAACGCTCCGCCAATCAGTGCCCCCCGGCTTTCCAAAATTTCCTGCTGCGGCGCAAAGGCAACCGGAAGATGACGCCAGTGGACAAGGTCTCTGCTCACCGCATGTCCCCAGTACATATCCGACCATTCCTGCCCGTTAGGATTCTGCTGGTAAAACATATGATAATATCCCTGAAACCAGCATAACCCGTTAGGATCGTTGGACCAGTTCTTCCAGGGAGAAAAATGATATGCCTCCCGCATCGGCTGATCATACCAGCAAGCCTGATCCGCTGCAGCAAACGCCCCGCTTCCTTTATCCATTTCCAGAAACCGGACGCCCGTCTCCAACATATCCCTGTTCCCGCTCAGGTAACAAAACGAGACCTCACAGGACTCACAGAATATCTCATAGTCCGCATCGGGTTTTAGCGAAAATTTCAGCCACGCATAATAACCATCCCCCGCTTCTTTTTCCGCCGCGCCATACTTTTCGGAAATAACCCTGACTCTGCCTTCCGCCTCCGTCTTTTTTGCAAATATTTCCAGACATGTATATTTTCCAGTATTCATTCCGCACCTCTTCTCCCGGTTTAACAATGTCTTAGCACCATTTTTTCTTTATACATTTTCATACCACTATTTTTTCAACATTTCAAGTCCCAAACACTTTACCAGCATTCCTGTTCCGCATTTTATCCCGTCAGCTTTCGGAACACTTCCGTCGTCTCAATATATCTCTCCCCGTCCCAAAGCCTTACGGTCTTTCCATCCTCTTTCCCCGAAATATCCTTTTTCTCACAAATCTCCGTCAGCGTACCATCCCACAGATAAGTAATCTCATAAGCGCTCCCATCCTTCCCCGTCAGATAAAAACTGACCTGCTTCTCCGCCTTTCCGTCCTGATACAGCAGATAGCTGACATATACCTCCTCAAACGATTCCTGCATCTCTGTCTCCATAAACTCCTGCGCCTTCTTTTCGAGCACGGGAATCTGCTCCGCAATCCTCTCAGCCCCCGCAAGCGGCGCTTCGGATAAATCCGCACCGGAGCGGCATGCCCATATCATATGCCCGTCTTTTGCATCGATATAAAAATAGTAATACTGATGTGTAATGATATTAGTCCAGTTGACGCAGTACAGGGCGCTTCCTCCATAAATTTCGTCATCATAGTAAGCGTTCTTCTCAAACCCGTCTCCGTTCACCCCGTAAACGGCCAGAAGCTTTTGTGCGGCAATCTCCTCCGCCTGCTGTTTTGTGATACCGCCGCCTTCTGTGTTTGCCATGATCTTTTCCTGCTCCTGCGCCTTCCCCGCAGCGATCTCGTCGGCCTGTTCCCTCTCATAATACTCCGTATAGGCATACTCCCTTTTCACGGTAAAGTCAATGATCTGAAGAAGTTCCTCATCCGTAAGTTCCCGCTCCGGCAGACAGAATGTGCCGGTGGACGTCAGGTAACAAAGCTCATATGCCTCTGCCTCTTTTTCGCTCCCAACCTTTACTATTTCTTCTTCCGGGAAAATTCCCTCCTGGTACTTCCGCCCCATCTCCCTGTAGCGGCGCTCCTCTTTGGGCGTGTATGCCCTCGATAAACCGTCTGCCTCTCCCTTCTGTTCCAGCAGTGTTTCGGCATAATGATCCTTTTCCTCCTGAGGCATCTTTTCCATCCTCTCCCGCACAAAGGAATCGACCAGCGCCCTCACCGGAATTGCGGCCGCCCCTGCCAGTACCACAAAAATCGCTGCAGCCGCCGCACTTCTTTTCCATCCTCCCATATGCCGTTTTCTTCTGTTATCATCTCTCCCTCTACTGTTATCGCCCGCCGTACTGTTATATTCTCCGGCAGTATTCCCTGTCCTCTCTTTCACATTTTCTATAACCGCCTTTCTCATTTCCTCTTTCATGCAGATTCCGCTCACACAATCCTTTAATTCCGTTCCCATAATATTCCGCTCCTTCCTGTATAACTGCCGTCCCCTGTCCCTTCGCAACTTCCTGTGCCGACACCTTTTCCGTACCTCTCCCCGGTCCTGATCACTTCTCCTGTCCCTGTGTTCTCCCCCGCCCGCCGTCAAGTAAGTACCTAAGGCTCTCCCGCCCCCGCTGCATTCTCTTTTTTACCGCATTCGACGTTATCCCCAGCATCTGCGCGATTTCAGCCACCTTATACCCCTCGATATAATGCAGATAGACAACTTCCTTCAACTTATCCGGCAGATTCATCAGTTCCGTCAGCACCTCACTCTGCTCCTGAAATTCACAGTATTCTTCCACATCCGTATACTGCACCTCTGGGTGCCTGCTCCTGCCTCTGTGCATATCCCTGCACCGGTTCGCCGCCACTTTAATCAGCCAGGCTTTTTCATGTTCCCTGTCCCGAAATCCCGAAGTGCGCTCCATATATCTGCAGAACGTATCCTGCACCGCATCCTGAGCATCCTGCTCATCGCACAGCATGACAAGGCATATCCTGAAAAGCATGTCCCCGTACCTCATAACGGCCTCTTCCACCGTCATATCCGCCACCTCCGTTCATCCCTTTTTTGTTCCTCTGAACTCCTCTTCACATATAACACGCATATGATATACAAAAGGTGCCATATTTATCTGAAAATATTTTATAGCACAAATGACGTAAAAGTGGTAAAGTAAAAGCAGCAGACAGCACGCTCCATGGCTGTCCGCCGCTTAACAAAACTTTCATATTTCATAAAGGAAACATACAACTATGCCATACATGACGTTCCCACAGCTCAAATATTCCGCAATGGCGCGCATAAAACCTGTTATGCGCATACTGACCGGCACCGCCGCCGCTTTTTGGGGGCTCAGCCTGATGGTCAGGCAACTCTCCTCCGCCTCCTTTCTTTTCACGGACCTGCTCCTGCCGCAGGTAGTTTTTTATTCTCTGTTTGCACTGCCGGCAGGCATTTTATTTCGGATGCTGCATATTGGCTTTTGCTTTTTGATGCTCAAGTTATACTGTGGGCGCCCCATCGCCGTCTCCGACCTGTTTTATGCATTTACGGCGCAGACAAAAACCGCCCTCCGATTATCCCTTGTCATGGCGGCTTTTCATGTGGTGCCAATGATTCCTTTTACCGTATTTTCAATGAAATACACCGGCACCATGCATGATATGGATTTAGCCATTGCGCTGTTTTGTTATACCCCCGCCCTTGTGCTGAAGACAATGCTGAACCTGATCTATTCCCAGGCTGTTTACCTGATGCTGGACTTTCCCGCCTGTCCCGTAAAACAGTTGCTGAGGGACAGCCGCCTTCTTATGCAGGGACATAAAGGCAGGCTGTTCTATATTCAGGTCTGCATGCTTCCCTTTATACTGTTTATCGGCGTCTGCACCTGCGGCATCGGCATGTTGTGGATTACGCCTTTCATCTATGCAGTGCAGACGGAGTTTTATCTGGATCTGGTGACGAATCGGCATTAGTGCCAATCTTCACAATCGCAGGCACCGCCGCAGCGACTTCGTCCTTTGACTTATATTCACGTTTCTCGATATACCCATAGGAGTTGTAGCTATATTCCACTGCGGCGTTTTTTCCGTCCAGATAATTCGTAGGTTCATCATTTTCATCGTAGTATGTCTCTCTTCTCAACTGTCCCAATTCATTATACCTCCGCCTGTATATCGCATATCCTTCTCCTTTTGGCACAATATATTTATCATCTTCATCATAGTATTTTGTCTCTGTCCAATAATTATTTTCATACGTATATTCCACTTTTGCATAGCCCAGCTCCTTATGAATCTCCAATATCCTTGTATCACCGCCCTTTGGATCGTTTTTGCGATATTCCCTTTTTATCTCATGTCCATAAACATCATAAACCATAAATACTTCGGCTATTCCGCTGTCTTTACATTCTGCTACTTTACCATTTTCTCCCCAGTACCATATATAGGTATTATCACCATTTTCCTCATAATAATATGAAATACCCGTACAGTCATTTTCAGGATTGAGCGCACGAATCCAATCCTTATCATAATTCCAATAAAACTCACCCGTTTTTTGTCCAAATGCATCATATTTATAAATAACATATGCATATCCTGTGTCATTGCGTATGGTCAATTCATTCTCTAAATCATAATACCAGATTTCCTTCTGGTGCTCTTCTTCACTATAACTGAACTTACAATACGCATATCCCCCTTCCTTCCTCATAACAGGCTCATCCGCCGCATTAAAATAAGACTCCTTACTCATTCTGCCAAGCTTATCATACTCCCACTTTGTCTGCGCATAACCGAGCTCCTCCCGCACCACAGGCATACCTCCCACATCCAGATATACTTCTTTTATCTTATTGTTAAAATGATCAAACTCACATCTGATCTGCGCATACCCCAGATCCTTCCACATCATGGGATTTCCATCCGCCCCGATGCACTGAAACTCCGTCTGATTCTCCCTTTCATCATACCCAAACCGCCTTCCGGCACATTGATAATCCTTATGGAATATCGGATTTCCTTCCGTATCATAATAATCCTCTCCGATCTGTTTCCCATACTCGTCATATTCATACCGTATAATCGCATATCCGGCATCACTGCGGAGTTTTAAGTTGCCCTGTCCGTCAAAATAACGCCGCTCCACGCATTTACCGTTCTCATAGACAAACTCAGCAGATGTATTCCCGCCTTTTTTCCATGTGACAGGATTTCCCTCCGCGTCATAATAGGACACCCCGACTTCATTACCGCACTCATCGCGCTCCATACTTACATGGGCATATCCCAGGTCCCGGCAAATGATAATATCTCCATCCGGTCCCAGATAATAGCCGTCTGTCCAATTTCCCCGTTCATCATATTCATACTCTTTGCCTGCACAATAATATTCACTGCTGACGATCGGCTCATAATCCGGTCCATAGTAAACTTCCGCCGTGCACTGCCCATATTTGTCATATTCGTACCGCACGATTGCATATCCCTTTTCACCATGTATCACAGGATTACCTCCGGCATCCAGATATTTTGTTTCTACTACCCTGCCATTTACAAATTTCTCCTCATAAGCCGCAAAGCCATATTTTTTATAAGTCGCCGATACCGGTATATCATCGTCGGATTCAGGACAGGATGCATAATAGAATTCCTTCACCAGATTTCCCTGAGTGTCATATGCTTTCTGAATATGTAAGATGCCCAAATCTCTCCTGACGATATACTCTTCTTCCATACCCGAATAAAAAACATCCGTCTCCTGCCCTCTCCCTTCTCTTTGTCCCAGATAAAAAATATCCGTCCTATATCCTCTCTCATCATATTTATATACAAACCCGGCGCACGAATACTCTGTGCTGATCACGGATTCCCCATGTGTCCCGGTATAAAAAACCCTCTCTTCCTGTCCCCATTCATCATAATCGTATTCCACCCTGGCATAGCCTGAATCTTTCCTGAGTACAAGCTCGCCTTCTTCCCTTGCTCTATCTATACCTTCCCTTCCATCCTCCACGGAACCTTCTGTCTTCTCATATGCCATATCCACCTGTTTTCTCACATTGCGGATAATATAATACTCAGCGCTCTTCAGCCTTCCCTTCTCATCATAGTCATTTTTATAATAGCTGTAACCGCCCTCTTTATCGACTGCGGGCTTCCCAAAAATATCAAAGTAAGCTTCCCGCTTCTTATTCCCAATCCCCTCCTCATCATACTCCATCACCGCCTGCGCATATCCCAGATCACGGCGTACCATCAGATTCCCGTCCACCCCAAGATAACCCGCGTATACTTTATTCCCCCATTCATCATACTCGAACTGAAAACCGGCACAGTGGTATTTTGTACTGACCACAGGTTTTAATTCTTCGGAGGCATCATAATAAGACTGCGTGATGCGCTGCCCATATTCATCATACTTATTTTTCAGGACCGCATACCCCTCATCCGCCCTCTGTGTCAGCCTGCCCTTTTTATCATAATATCTGCCCTCTGTCCATCTCGCATTCTCATATTTATCTACATAAGATGCATAGCCGCCCTTCTTCCAGACCGCCGGCTTTCCTTTCGTATCAAAATAGGATTCCGACACCTTATTCCCGACACTGTCATACCCTATCGTCATCTGTGCATATCCCAGATCCCGGCGCATCATCATTTTTCCGTCCGTATCCAGATAATGTACATGCGTTTTCTTCCCCGCCTCATCATATCCGGACACAAACCCGGCACAATGATATTTCGTACTGATTACAGGCGCATAGTTCTCATCATAGTATTTTTCACTGATCCTGTTGCCGTATTCGTCATATTCGTTTTCAATGACAGCATAACCCGCATCATTCCGCGATATCAGCATACCATCCGCCCCATAATATTCGCCTTTTACCCATTTCCCGTTTTCATACCAATCCCTAAAAGCGGCATAACCACCTTCTTTTCTGACTGCAATGGTGTCGGCAGTATCATAACAAATGGCGGAAACCTCACGCCCCTCCATATCATATACTATTTCCACCTTAGCATATCCCAGATCTCTTCTCACCACAGGCTCCCCATCCGTTCCGATATATGTGGTTATTTTCTTCAGAACCCTCTCATCTTCTTCATATTCAAATTCAAATATATTATCCTCTTTTTCATCCCCGTCAAATTTATCAACATAATCATTCAAAAATCCCGCACAGCCATATTTCGTGCTGACCAGCAGCAATCCATCGTCAGGATCATCCATGGAAGCCGCATCATGAATATCATAAAACTTTTGTGAGATAACCCTTCCCTCGTCATTATATTCATTTATTATGCGGAAATACCCCTCATCCTGCCGCAGTACGGGTTCCCCTGCCAGACCATAATAACAGGATTCCAACCAGTTTCCATTCTCATCATACTCACTGGTATAGCTGGCATATCCCCTCTCCTTTCTCAACAGCGGCTTCGCGTTTTTACCTTTTTCTTTATCAAAATATTCTCCTTTTACAATATTTCCATTTGAGTCATAGTCATAACGGACCTGGGCATAGCCAAGGTCCCTGCGGATCATCAACTCTCCGTCCGTACCGATATACCTGATATACTCCCTGTTTCCCTCCTCATCATAGGAATACTCATAACCCGCGCAATGATCCTCCGCACTGATTACAGGCTGTTTTTCCGCATCATAATAGCGGACAGAGACGGTCCGTCCATATTCATCATCCTGATATGCCGCCACCGCATAGCCGGTATCCTTTCTCGGCACCAGCTCTCCCTCTAACCCATAGTAAAACTTTGTACACACTTCACCTCTGTCGTTATATTCAAACCCCTGCGCCGCACAACCAATGTCCGTGCGGAAAGAGGGCTCACCCTGTATATCATAATATTCTTCCCTGACCACTCTCCCGCTCTCGTACAGATATCTGGTTCCGGCTATGCCCGTCGCTTTGTCCACCGCAGCCTTCAGCATCTGGTTCCGGCTTCCCTCATAGTGACAGTCTGTTTTCTTTCCCCCCTCATATTTCCAGTATACGGCCGCATAGCCCGTATCAGAGCGATTGACCAACTGTCCCGTCTCATCTTTGTACAGTTCCCGAATCCGATTGCCGCTGTCCTCGTACTCATACCAGATTTCTGCCACATGATAATCCGTCCGACATGTTTTCTCATATTTTTTATCCCGTTCCTCCTCATCCCGTATGTCTGCCCCAGAGAACTCCGGATCGATTCCCAAAAATGTCCTGTCCGGCTTATTATCCCTCTCCTTATAATAAGCTTCCCAGATCAGAAGATTTCTCTCATCATAATACTGCTCCGTCATGGCATATCCCCCGGCAGGCAGACACACAGGATGATTCTTCTCATCAAAATACTCTTTATATATAATCTCATTTTTATCTTCCGGAACGCGTGTATATCTAACATACGCATAACCACACATGGTATTAAAAACCGCACTGTTCCCATCCATATCCAGATACTTTATGGATGCTATGTCATTATTCTCATCCGAGACATAGACATTTTTTACCACCGCATAACCGCCCTTTACACGACACGGCTCCTTCTCATCTCTATAATACCGTTTAGCAACAATACGCCCCTGTTTATCATACTCATAACGTATTGCCGCATATCCCTCTCTGCGCACCACCGGCCTTCCGTTTCCGTCGCAATAACGTTTTTCATGGACTCTCCTGTTTTTATTGATCCTGTAACAAATCGTTTCGTAATTACGTATCCTGTCCGACTTCTCCTCCTGATGTATTTCCGTATTTTTTTTATTTTCCGAACCCTGTTCCTCTTCTGTCGATTTACTGTTTTCAGACGCATCCCAAACCTGCCCTGCCTGTTCCCTGTCAGCCGGCTCGAAAGATGCCTGATTTTGCCGGCCTGTCTGACTCAGTAAAGCTGCCTCTGCCTCCTGTAAAACATAGCCTTTCGCAGATACTGCCTGATATGCTGCGTCATCCTTTTCGGAGAAAACCGTCCCTCCCGGTACATATGCCCAAAAACCAGACACGGAAGACTCCGCCATCGTCGGGGAAGAGCCAACCGCTTCGATAGAGACGGAGAGCTCCGTCATCTCACCCCCGTCGTCCATATCAAACAAAACGTAGTTACTCTGAAAGTAATTATCCCGAACGGGCTCACCGTCGAATCCGAGAAACTCCTCCTTTACCAGCCTGCCCTCATCATAATGATACCGATAGATGCATACGCCATTGTCATCGCTGCGCAGATTCTCATTTCGATCCCGCTGGGAACGCTCCTTCAGATTACCGTCCAAGTCATAAGAAAAACGCTCGCAGAAAACCCCCTGATACCCTTCCGTTTTTTCTTCCCTGTCCTCCCCGCCATAGTAACGGATACTATGCAGATTTCCGTTGTCCTCATATTGGAAATCGACCATCATGATGCCCTGCTTATTACACACAAACTCACCGTTGATATCAAGATAATACAACGTCTTAAGCCGCCTGTTTTCATCATAGACATAATATTCGCCGTTAATGCCGTTGGCGTTATACATATAAGGGCTCAGCCTGCGCGTCTTAATCAGCCCATCCTCATAGTATGTAACTTCGATCTGCCGGGTGGTCATGCTGTTCTCACTTACCTCCTCATGGTAAGCTTCCTCACTCTCACCGTCTGTCAAATCGTTCTCTCCCGCTCTCTCCTTTTTCGTATACAGCAATGTGGAATTAAGCAGCCGCGGCGCATCCGCCGATGAATAACGAACAACATCAAACTTCCCGTATTCATTCCTCTCCAGTTTCAAAATAAGCTTATCACTGCTGTCATAATAGGAAATTTTTTCAGGTTCCCGATAGTTGTTCTCTCTCGCTTTCTCAAAAGAATTCTGATTGAGAGACCGATATTTTGATTTATCTATATTATATTTGATTTCAATACGCGCCGCCGGCTGGAAAAACAGCATATTGTAGGCGGTGGAATTCTGTTTCATCACCTCCAACTGGTGATAAGGCTCCTCATAAGTCAGCGTCATCATATGAAGATAAGTATAATCCTCTATTTTCCAGTAAGCCGCCCGCTTCTCCATCTCCTCCTTTCCGAGTTCCTCTCCAATCCCCGTGGGCATGCCATAAACCTCCACGACAGAACCGTAACAGGCAACCTCAGGAGTAAAAAGCCTTCCGACCAGAAAAACCGCAACGCCAAAAGCGGGAAGCCATTTTTTTCTGCTTGGATGCCTTTCAAAATATCCGGCTATTTTACCACACAATCCGATCACTGCCATACCGGTCCATTCTGCCAGAGAAACGATCCATATAACAAACAAAGCAAACAGCAGTCCGACTACTGTGGTAATCGGTCGAAAATATTTATGAAAAAAAGAGGCAGTTCCTTCTCCGAACCCCTCTAAAATTTTCCCTGCACACTTTAAATAATTTCTCCCGATCAGGCAGACCAGTTCCCAAATAATAACGATAACGATCACCCCGATCGCTATAAAGGAAAAAATACGGATTCCCATCTCTCTCTGATACTCTGCAAGAACGGGGCTGATCACACAATAAGCCGCAAATCCCAGTATATTTGTGATCATCACAGTAATATCTACCCAACTGCTCTCTTTATGCCTCTCGTCTATTTTGTTCCTGACATCAGTGATAAACTGATCTACCGGTTCCTTTTTCCTGATATTTCCAAAAAACAGGCGGATTTTCTTCAGCGCCTCTTTATATTTTCCGTATATCGTCCCCTCTATTTTTTCTCCTGTTCTTTTGATCCATGTTCCTGCTATTTTTCTGCCCATCTCCGTCTCTTCCCCTTGTCCTCTGCCGCTTAAAAAAAGTTTTTTAACCGGTCAAAAACAGAACCTGCCGAAAGCCGCGTTTTAAGAATAAAATCCCCCTCTACTTAAGCAGCTCTTCATATGTGGTGCCCAATTCATCCCGTATCGCCCTGAGCTGCTGTACCTGCAGATGCTGTACCCCTCTCTCGATTTTTACGAGGCACTCCCTGGTGATGGGCGTCCCGCGCAGTTCTAACCGGCGCACAAGTTCCGTCTGCCCTATGCCTTTCGCGGTCCGTATTTCCCTGATGTTTTTTCCTATGTCTCCCGCAGCGTTCTGCTTAATCTTCTGTCCCAATTTACCACCCCTTTATGAACCGGTTTCAGCCCTGATTTATTTTTATTGTAGGAGACAATTGGAAGATATTGGGACTGATATTGGTCCTCTTATAAGAAAAAACAGGCACAGTCCCATGATCTGTGCCCGCTTCTGTTATGTTATGGCTTTATATCTTATACAATTTCATCTGTTTTTCCATTCACTCAATCATAGAGTGATGCCCCATACTTCACCTTCCGATATATCTTCTGTCCCAGAACAAAAAACAAAGCAGCAAAAAGATACACTGTGGACAGGGCTCCCGATACCACATCCAAAGCAAAAATAAGCATATATCCGATATTCATAAAAATTCTCCTCTCACATTCATACCATCTGTTTGAAGCGCGGCGCAACACAAACAACCCATGCGCTGCGGCGTGTGGGCAATTTAAATTTCAATTATTTAATTATAATATCTATGAATATAAAAGGAATGTTGCTTTCTCTCCATCCTGTCCATGGATGTACTGCAAGATGACGGTATTACTGATAATCTCACATAATCCGTCAGTGAAAAGGGATATAGGTCCAAAGAAATACGAAAGAGAAATCTTTTCTGCCGACAAAATGCCAAAGACACTGCCCCAGATTCTGCCGGAAACCGTCCGCCGGGCACTTCTTCGCGGAATAATCGCATTGTTCCCCTGCCCTCCGGTCTCGGAAACATACGCCTGCTGCGCCGGAATCCCCTTCTTAGCCGCACCAAGCGCTGATGCACCGGCATATTCCCCGCTGTCACAGGCAGCCTCCGCAAAATCCCGGTACGCCAAAGAGGAATCTGCCTGCACACTGTCAAAGCAGATTCCCAGAAGAAGGGCACATATGGTACATAAGATCCATAACCTGCTGCCGGATCTTCCATTCTTCTCAAAGCGCACGAAACTTCTCCTCCACACGGATAATTTTCATTATATGATAAATCTTCGATTCATAATCACCATTCGCCGCTCGCTTTGTTAACGCTCATTATATCATACCTCACAGGCAGGTCTGCAAATTCCGCATCCCGCCCGAATAATGAACGCAAAACCTTAACCAATGCGCGGCAGGCTCTTACGCCTCCCTGGGCGGTCTGTGAATCCATTTCAGATAAGCGTTGATAAAGGAATCCAGCGCGCCGTCCATCACGGCGTCCACATTCCCTGTCTCCTCCTCCGTCCGCAGATCCTTCACTAGCTTATAAGGCTGCATCACATAAGAACGGATCTGGTTGCCCCAGCCGATCTCCTTTACATCGCCGCGGATATCCGAAAGCTTATCGGCATTTTCCTCCTGCTTCAGCATATAGAGCTTTGCCTTCAGCATCTGCATCGCCTTATCCTTATTCTGGAACTGGCTCCGCTCATTCTGGCAGGTCACAACGATCCCCGTCGGAAAATGCGTAATACGGATCGCCGAGGAAGTCTTGTTGATATGCTGTCCGCCTGCGCCGCTGCTTCGATAAGTATCGATCCTGATATCCTCGTCTTTCACTTCAATATCCAGATCTTCCTCAATATCCGGCATCACATCCAGCGAAACAAAGGATGTCTGCCGCTTGCCCTGGGCATTAAAAGGAGAGATACGCACAAGACGGTGCACACCTTTCTCGGATTTCAGATAGCCATAGGCATTCTCGCCGTTGATCTGGAACGTCACGGACTTGATGCCCGCCTCGTCTCCGTCCAGCATATCCAGCATATCCACCTGATATCCCTTCTTTTCCGCCCATCTCGTATACATACGATAGAGCATGCCGCACCAGTCGCAGCTCTCCGTGCCGCCGGCGCCCGCATTCAGCTTTAAGATCGCGTTATTCCTGTCGTATTCGCCGTCCAGCAGCGTACTGATCCTCACGCTCTCAAAAGTGCGCACAAAATCCTGCAGCTCCTGCGAGATCTCCGGCACAAGCTCCTCGTCCTCTTCCTCATAACCCATCTCAATCAACGTCAGAATGTCCTCATACTGCTGGGACAATCCGTTCATCGTATCCACGATATCCTTGAGCTGTTTGGATTCTATTACCTTTTTGTTGGAGATCTCAGGATCATCCCAGAAGCCGGGCGCCTGCATTTCCATCTCCAGTTCTTCGATTCGCTTCTCCCTGTCAGCGAGGTTAAAGTGAATCCCTCACTTCCGCTAAAGGCGTCTCGTAAGCAAGGAGTTCCTGCTTCATATTATCCAGTTCTACCATTAACAAAATCACCACCTTATTATTTTTTATCGGTTATACCCGACTCGCAAACACTTCGTTTTTTGCTCGTATCGCCGCTTGCAAAACAACGGCTCAATCGCACCGGTTCCCATATTTCTTATCGCTTTCAATATTTCCTATCTTTTGCCGCAGCAGTTTTTATATTTTTTACCGCTTCCGCAGGGACACGGATCATTCGGATAGACCTTCGCAGCCGCCCTCTTCACCGGCTTCTTTGCCAGTGTATCATCCTTGTTCGTGCCGGTCACTTTCGCCACCTGTTCACGCTCTACCTTTTCTTCCACCTTCACGTGCATCAGAAGCCGTACCGTATCTTCCCTGATGTTCTGCGTCATCTCATCGAACATGGAATAACCCGCCATCTTGTATTCCACCAGCGGATCTCTCTGGCCGTAGGCCTGCAAACCCGCCCCCTGGCGTAGCTGGTCCATATCGTCGATATGTCCCATCCACTTTCTGTCGATGACTTTCAGGAGAATCACACGCTCTAATTCCCTGATCTGCTCCGGATTCGGGAATTCCGCTTCTTTCGCCTCGTAAAGTTTTACGGCTTCTCCCTTAAGCTGCTGTTTCAGGCTGTCCTTTCCGCTTCCGTTCAGGCGCTCCGCCGTCACCGGCTCCACCGGAATAATCGGTATAAGCAGGGAATTTAACTCGTTAAAGTCCCACTTTTCCACATTGTTGTCATCACCGATTGCCATATCCACACAGTTCTCCGCAATATCGGTGATCATCTTATAGATCACATCCCGCATGCTCTCGCCGTTTAAGACGCGGAGCCTCTCCTCGTAGATGATCTCACGCTGCTCGTTCATCACCTGGTCGTATTCCAGCAGGTTTTTTCTGATGCCGAAGTTGTTGCCCTCAATCTTCTTCTGGGCGGATTCAATCGCCTTTGTCAGAGAACTGTGCTCAATCTCCTGTCCCTCCGGAATGCCAAGGGCATTAAACATCGTGATCATCCGCTCGGAACCGAACAGCCGCATCAGATCATCCTCCAGAGAGATATAAAACCGGGAAGCACCCGGATCGCCCTGACGCCCGGAACGTCCTCTTAACTGATTATCGATACGCCTCGATTCATGCCGCTCCGTACCGATGATCATCAGACCGCCGGCTGCCCTCGCCTCCTCGTCCAGCTTGATATCCGTACCACGCCCCGCCATATTGGTGGCGATGGTCACGGCGCCGTGAACACCGGCATCCGCCACGATCTCCGCCTCCTGCTCATGGAACTTGGCATTCAGCACATTATGGGGAACGCCCCTCTTTCGCAGCATATTGCTCAGTTCCTCCGAAGCCTCGATGGTGATCGTACCCACCAGCACCGGCTGCTGCCTCTTATGACACTCTTCCACCGCATCGCAGATCGCTTTTAATTTTTCTTTTCTTGTCTTATATACGCTGTCCTGATGGTCTTTTCTTGCCACCGGCCTGTTGGTCGGGATCTCAATGACATCCATGCCGTAGATATCCCGGAACTCCTTTTCCTCGGTCAGCGCCGTACCGGTCATTCCGGATTTTTTCTCAAATTTATTAAAGAAGTTCTGGAAGGTAATCGTTGCGAGGGTTTTGCTCTCCCTCTTTACCTTTACATGCTCCTTCGCCTCAATCGCCTGATGCAGGCCGTCGGAGTAGCGCCTGCCCGGCATAATACGCCCGGTAAACTCATCCACGATCAACACCTGATCATCTTTTACCACATAGTCCTTGTCCCGGAACATCAGATTGTTGGCTCTGAGCGCCAGATCCATATTGTGCTGAATCTCCAGATTCTCGGAATCCGCCAGGTTTTCCAAGTTAAAGAACTGCTCCACCCTTTTTACGCCGGCTTCCGTCAGCACCACCACTTTATCTTTCTCATTGACAATAAAGTCGCCGCTCTCTTCCCGCTGGATGCCCATGATAAAGTCCATCTTTGACATCTCTTCCATATCGGCGCCGCGCTGCATCTGGCGCGCCAGAATATCGCACGCCTCATAGAGCTTTGTGGACTTTCCGCTCTGGCCGGAGATGATCAGCGGTGTCCTTGCCTCGTCCACCAGTACCGAGTCCACTTCGTCGATGATCGCATAGTGGAGGCTCCTCTGCACAAGCTGCTCCTTGTAGATGACCATATTGTCACGCAGATAGTCAAATCCCAGTTCATTGTTTGTTACATAAGTGATATCGCAGTTATAGGCTTCCCGTCTCTCATCATTTTTCATCTCATTCAGAACGACGCCCACGGTAAGCCCCAGAAACTCATGTACCTGTCCCATCCATTCCCGGTCACGGTTTGCCAGATAGTCGTTGACCGTGACGATATGCACGCCCTTTCCTTCCAGCGCATTCAGGTATGCCGGCAGAGTGGAAACAAGCGTCTTACCTTCACCGGTACGCATCTCCGCGATACGCCCCTGATGCAGGATAATCCCGCCGATAAGCTGTACCCGGTAGGGCTCCATATTCAGCACGCGCCTGGCCGCTTCCCTGACTACCGCAAAAGCTTCCGGCAGAATATCGTCCAGCGTCTCGCCCTCTTCCAGTCTCTTTTTAAATTCCTTAGTCTTACCCTTTAACTGCTCGTCTTCCATGTCCATCATGTCATTTCGCATCGCTTCTATTTTATCCACGATGGGCATGATCCGCTTCAGTTCTCTCTGGCTGTGCGTGCCAAAGACTTTGTTGATCACATTCATTCTTTGCCTCCGTTTGACTGCATCCCGCCCGCCGAAATTGCTGCGGCGAAGGGGCATACTAAACCCAGATTAAAGTATTATAGCAGAAAATGACGGGGTGTTCAACTAAAAATGCGCGGCGATGTTATAAGTCGTTGCCGGTCACGGCGTGCACGGTCACTTTAAGTCCGCAAGTCAGCTTTCCGCCTGCTCCGTATCGCCCCCATGCATTGCTATAAATTGTTCCGCCAGAGATTGCATCTGAGGGGTAAGGAGCTGTGTTCGGACGTTTTCCGACCGGAGGGAGTTTTGAGCGATAAAGTCCCCTGCCAGTATACCGTCCGCTTCCACCGTATGTTCCTGTCCGTCGGTAAATTCAAAATTGTAAACCATGCCCTGATAATCACATTCATACACCCATTTTACCTTATCCGTCTCTCCCTCTCCTGACAGTACCCTGTAACCCGGGCGCACGCATCCCGCCTGCAGGGTGATTCCGCCCTCCAATACAATGGGGTGGGTATATGTCACTTTCAGTTTTTTTCCGCTTTCGGTACAAATGCAGAGCAGTATTTTCTCAGGTCCTGCGTAGACTTCCCGCACCGTTCGATCTCCCGACATGGTAAACAGCACATCCCCCATCCGTATCCGTTCCACCGGCTTTCTGCTGCCATCCGCCATCCTGATCAGTGTCCCTTCTCCGAAACACCCCCACCTGATATTGATCCTTGGGATATACACATCATAATTATTGCTGCTATGGTAAAAATGAAAGCCTTCCGGTTCCTTATCCTGAGAAACAATGCTTATGGGAATCCCCGTGGGCAGCCCCCCGTATGTCACATTGATCCAGAACGAAGCATGCAGGGACAAAGTCCGCCCTACCTCATAGGAACCTGTCGTATAATTCGTCATCAGCATCGGACAGTTCCAGTCGTCTCCGCTGCTTACGCCGGAAAAATCAATGGAGAGTATTTTGCCGTCCACCGTAAAAGCCTTCTTTATCTCATTCCAGTCCCTGTTATACTCCACATGCTTCTTGGGAGGATCGCCAAACTCCAGAGAAGGCTTAAAAGAATGTACCGTATCCAGTATGTTCTGCTTATCAAGTGAAATCTCATCCTTGAACTGCAGCTGCGCTTTGAGGGGAATACATGTTTTTACCTGTCGGTTGGCATCGTCTCTGACATTTTTATAGCTGTAGTCTACCGTTTCCCCGGAATCCGCTCCCCGGTCATAGAGCATTTTGATCGGCTGATTTCCCTGTTTGGAACAGGGTGCACTTACCGAAAACTCCCGGACAAACATATCCCCTTCCTCATCGGTAAAATTCGGATTCTCCACAACATATTCCGCGCAGTGCAGACAGCCGTTAAAATCCGTACCGGAATACTTCGCATACGCATTAACCCGCTTTTTTGAAAATTCCGTTCCGTCATAGATCTTATTGGTGCGCATCTGCGCTTCGGCGCTGTTGATATTGCGAAATACTTTCGTAAAAGAGGCAACGTGATAGCCATCTGTCAGATTATTGATACTCCCTGCCACCACGGCGGCGGGCCAGGTTTTCGATACGGGTTCCCCCTCCGTCATGCCGGCAGGCTGATCCGACAGGTATGTTCCATCCTCCAGGCTCAGTTGAATCACGGATAACAGCCCTTCCTTTTCAGCTCCCTTTCTGCCATCGCCGCCGGCAAACCCGGGGGCACTGACATATAAATTTCCCTCCACCGCCCTGACGCTGCCGTTCCTTTTTTTCAGCTCATGCTCATATTCCCTGGTATCCTGAATGGCTTTCCAGACCGCAGGATATTTCGTTTTCACAACACTCTCTCCGCCCCACCCGGCGATCAGCTTCTCCGTATCCTTCGGATTGCTGAAATCGTATTGATAATAACCGCTTCCCTGTTCATACATTGTCAAACCCTCCTTCGTTTTTTTCCCGGTTCAAATTGCCGCACAGAATATCCGTCTCCCATGCCTGCACCGCGCTGTCTCCTTCCTCTCCCTGAAACAGACTGACCAGCTTTCCTGCCGCCATGCCGCTCCAGAGGTATGTTCCTTTCGGATAGGGCGGCTGAAAATCTTCCGCCGCCTTCCAGCCCCCTTCTCCGAATAATCCCGCATCCGTCCACAAAAACATCTCACCGCCGCCCTCTGCCCATCTCATCCATTTCGGCATCTCTTCCAGCAGGATTGTTCCGGCATCCGAAAAACCCACATCTCCTTTTTTCAGCCGCTTTATCAAAATCCCCTCTTCCACCGCCGCCGCCAGATACAGCACATTTTTTCTGATGCCTGTTTCCATAGCCTGCATCCCCGGAATGTTCACTCCGTACTTTCCCGCGAAATTGCCGGCTCCCGGATCGTATTCCATAAAAACCGCAAAGTCTCCTTCCCGTTTTGCATAAACGATCCACTGCCCCAGGGAGGCGGAAGTTTCGCAGGCACTGCTTCCCCCGAAAAGTTTTCCATCCTGCCACATATCATAATCCTTCCAGCCGTCCTCTTTTCCCTTCAGGTCATATACCGCATAATACAGCCCGGTGCTGCCGCTCTTTACTCCGCCGATCAGATACAGTCTGTCTTCTCCCGCCGCCAGCATGGTATCACCGGCAAATGTGACACTCCCGTCATATTCACACAGTTCCTGAAACTGCTGCCAGTCATCCCCTCTCCCGGCATCCGACCGGTATACCTTATTGTCATAAAATACATAAATCCTGTTCCGCCACGTCAGAAAACGTCCCTGCAGCGAAAAGTCGGGAATAAGTCCGGTGGAAGGCTCCCGTTTTTTCCACAGGGTATCCCTTATCATAATGCTGTCCGTCTTTTCCCCTGCCGGCAGTATCATTTTCAGCGTATATGTATGATCGCCTTTTTCCCGCCCATCCAGCAGCTTTTCCCCGGTAAATTCCTGTAGCGGACCGATGGTGATGCCATCCTCCAGCAGAGAGAGGGGCGTATCGGTATCACACACCACATCCCAGTGAAACAATACCGGCAGAGAATGGTTCAAAAAGAACTTTCCCACTCTCTCATTTGCGGTAAAGCGACAGATCTCAAGACAATACTTCTTTGACAGCGTAACCGTAAATTCCGAATCTTCGGCATCCGGCACAAAGCTCTGAAAATTTCTGACCTTCACATGCAAACCGCAGGCTCCTTCCCTGGCCGTAGTAAAAAAGCCCCGCACCCTGACCACCGCCGTCTCAAAACTCTCTCCGCCCTCTGACGGCGCGCTCACCACAAAAGAGAGCCTCCCTCCGTCCCCCTCACAGTTATGGGAACATCCCCAGCCCTCGGGATATTGGTAAGCATACCCGGCGGAAGGAACATCGCTTGTCACACAGAAGGCATCTTCGGAATCCGGAGCGCCCGGTTCCGCCATCTTACCGGATATTATAATTTCCGCCCCTTTTTTAATATCCTGATCCGGGCTCCGGCAGCAGCCGCTCCATGCGGTCCGTATGGGCACCCGCTCTGATTTATAGATGATAAATTCCAGGCCACAGTAATGAATATCCCCGTTCGTCGTAATCGGAATATAATTCGGCATGACCTTGACACAAATATATGACATCCCTGTCACTCCCTCCTTTCCTCTTTCCTCCGCGCCTTCTCCTCCTGCTCCAACACAAGATAGCCGTCACAGACAATCGGCCTTTTCTCATGAAACACAGAAGTCCCGCTGCGGACCTTGGCCTTTTTCTCTCCGCCCCCTTCCTGCCTGTCCGTATATTCAAAATACCATCTCTCCCCGGAAGCTGCTGCCGGCAGCGGAATTTCCGGCATCTCAGGAATACAGACCACACTGTCCGCCTCAAAACAAAGCTTTATTTTCCCGATACCCTCCAGATGCACTCCATCCAGCTTATAACCCGAAACCGGCAGTATACCGGTCTGAAACCAGAGCGTGCCTCCCGCCTCTGCGATCATCGTCAGCACCTTCTCCCCGCCGTTTATGCACAGTGCGGCGCCCTCTCCAAACCTGATATAATCCGATACAAACCCGTTGGCATTCCAGGCGGGATACAGTTTTTCGTAATCATATCCCTCAAAATATCCCACGATGCCGGACGAAGAACGGTCCATATCTCCCGCCATCAGTAAAAACTCCGTCTTTCCCACCGACAGATCCCTGTATTTTCCATAATCCTCCCGAAGCTGCGAATACGCGCAGCCCCCTTTTCGCTCCAGTGACACCCGGCACTGAAAAACCGCCAGGGGCCTTCCCCAGATACAGGAAAGCTCCTCTCCCAGTTCCATTCCGGCGGGAAGCGTTCTCTCAAACTGCTGTCCGATCAGCGCAAACAGATCCGTAAATGCACTGCCGCCCCTCTCCCCATCCTGCAGCAGGCAGCGCACCATCTCTTTAAAATGTTTATCCTCAAATACGATGTCCTCAAATCCCTTTTCCGCCTGCCCCGGCGGGGAAACCCATGCCGCCTGCCGTTTTCCCCGCCGGTACACCGTCTTGATGCTGCCATAACAGCTTCCCTCCGGAGAGTACAGCACCAGCCTTCCGTTTAACAGCTCCGGCAGGATCATCCCGCACAGCGGCGTCATTTCGGGAACAGGCTCGGCTCTCAGGCTGTCATCCTTTGCCGACACAGCCTCAAAACAAAACCGGGCGCTCCCGGAAATTCTCGGGCGAAGCCTGCCGAATTTCCGGTGACTGAGCTGATCCGTATATTCCCCCATAACTTCGGAACAGACAGGCTCCATCTCCTTGACGAGCACATTCTGTATCCTGCCGAAGGTACTTACCACATTGATCTTCTCCAGCCGGATATGCCCTGCCCGGAGCGGAAAAAAGGGCTGGATATCGTTGACCGCGGTCTTTTCAAAAAAGGGCGGCAAAACCGCCGAAAGGGCTTTTGTCAGTTCCCTGTCGCTCTCGTTCCCGATAACCGGTGCCTGCAGCGCCTGTCTGCGGGATAGAAACTGCCGGTTAAGCCCCTCCAGAGTCTGGGACAGAACCGGAAGCTTTCCCACCTTCTCCAGCACCTTTATGATCTCCTCCTCGGGTTCTCCCTTTTGGGAGAGATATTTTTTTGCCACATACTGAAACTGATAAAGGGAATGGGGGGTGATCATATTCCGTCCGGTATAAATAAGTACATTCTCCAAAGGCGCCTCCTCATTGTCATAATCCAGGCCGCCAAATTTCCAGAACCGCATGGAATCATCCTCTTCTTCCGTAAGTGTGCGGGAGGGATAAAAACTGACCTTCCACTCCATCAGAAAAGTCAGGAAGGACTGTGCAAATTCTCTGCCCACAAGTTCGGATACGCTGCTTTTGTCACAGGAAAGAGACAATATCCCCTCTTTTCTTCCTATCATTTCCACCATATGGATATCCAGACATACCGCCTGCACAAGCAAATCCGAAAAGCCGGGAATGATCTCTGCCGCGCTCCCCGTATATCGCAGAATATCGGCTTTCTGCAAAGTCCCTGTCTCCCCGGACAACTCCGTCACCGGCGCCGTCTGACATAAAATATTGCCTTCATCGACAAAGGCATAATTTCGTTTTACCCCTTCCCCATACAGCAAAACCACCGGATCGACGGGCGCCAGAAAATCTTCCTCCGGCGTTTTTTCCGCGGTAATGCCGCTCTCTGACAATAATCCGCACAGTGCCTGATAACAGGCCTCCGCTTCCTTCTTTAACTGCTCTGCCTCCTTCCGTATTTCAGGAATTACTTCCCTTAAGAGCCTGAAAATTTCTTTCCGCATGGTTTCCTTTTCCGAAGACGGGGCATCGTCTCCTTCATAGCGAAGCATATAGGAATACCATGCCGCATACGCCGCATCCTGCCAGTGGGCAAGTTCATCCAGCTTTCTGTTATACTGCCGGATGGTTCGGTTGCACACGGCCAGCGACTTCCCGGCTCCCTTCGGCAACTCTTCCGGCTTTTTGTCATGAAATTCCAGCCGCAGTATCTCTCCCCCTTCCCTGCGGGCAAAAGTCCTTGCATGAATGGCATCCTCCACCCGGGCAATACCGTCTATCTCTTCAAATTCCTCCGCCACCTCATACTGCAGGGCATTGAACAGGCGCTCAAGATCCGCTCCCTTCTCCTCCTTTGCCGCCTGACTGATAACAGCCGAAATCACTTCCGCAGAAGTGTTGCCGATGCCGCATTTGATCTCTCCCCCCGGTATGCCGTCCGGATACTCCGCAGAAACGCCCTGCCATTCAAGAGCGCACACTTCCCCGAACAATACACAGTGATCCGTATAAAACTGTTTATCTTCCACCGTAAACCCAAGTTCCCGCGCAAGATCCGCAAATGTTTCCGGATCTGCTTTATAAAAAGGATCATCCTGAGGATCTGAGAAAAAACCGCACACAAAATAAGTCGTCTTACTCTTTCTCTCCACCCCCGCCATATCGTCATAAAACCCGAATACACTGCGGCAGTTTGGATAATATGCGGCAAAATAGGGATCTCCCGCCCCCATGGCAGTTAAAGGCTTCAGATATTCCTCCGCCTTCATCTCTTTGCCGCTGTGATCTTTAGAGGCTCCCTCCCGATATTCGCGGCATCTTCCCAGAAACCTGTGACTGGTTTCCTGATCGGAAAGCCAGGGAATCGCCACGCTCTCTTTGTTGTCCAGCCCCAGATAATTGCTTTCCACGATAAAGTTCTTACAGCTCAGTTCCCCGCTGTCACTTAGGACCATTCGGGTTACAATCCATCTGTCGGGGGCCTTCGCGTAATCCCAGACATAACCCGCCCCGTTTTCCTTTTCTTTTTGCTGCGCCCTTCTGAAGCATCCCGGCAGGATAAAATGCAGATGAACGCCGGCGCGCAGGGGCGGATGAGTCGTAAACGGCGGCGGCTCCATCTTTCCGCCCAGATATGAAGTATACTCCACCTTTGCGTAATCCGGAGAAATCCGCACGCAGCTTTTATCCGGCGTATTTTGATTGTTTGTCATATAAGCTTCTATCTGAAAAGGTATGATAAGCGGTCCCTCACCCATTCTTCCGTTCCTCCCTCTGAAACTCCGCTAGTCCCGGCGCAATCATCAGTTCCATTGCCAGTTCCGACGAAGTCATCTTCTCTGCCTGCAATGTTTCTTTCAGTTTCCCGGCAAGGGAGAGAATATCTGCCCTTCCGTAATCATTCGCGGTAATCTGCAGCGTTTTTCCGGGAATCACCTGCCCCTCACACCCCGCTCTCACCTCCCGCACCCGGATCTTTCTGTCATTCTCATGGCTGCCAAACCGAAGTCCCTCCTTCGGTTCCTTCACCCGCAGCTTTTCCACCTCGCCCTCATAAATACAGAGCATTATTTCCCCCGAAAGCTGCTCCATGCGCAGAATGGCAAGTTCCGATCCGTTTCGGTCCACCGCGCTGCTCTCCAGCCCCTTCCAGAGCCCCACCAGCCGGGACCGCAGAAGAAATCCCGTCAATACGCCGCTCTCCCTGTTTTTTTCACCCTCTCCGTAAAACTGCATCTGATTCTCATGAATACAATTTTTCCGGGGCTGTCGGATGTTTCTTTTTCCAAGCCCCTGAAACGGCTCCGAAAACAGGCGGTTTATCTCTCTTGCCCCGGCGCTGTGGGCACCGATGCTGAGAGCGCCGTTTATCATCTGTGCCGTCCAGTTCTCATCCACATAAAAGAACCGGATGCTCTCCGGCGGCAGCTGCATCTCATCTCCTGCCAGATAAGAAAGAGGCACACCCTTTAACAGCTTCAGTTCGGCGATCCACGCCGCTATCTCCTCCGGATACAAAAGAGCGTATTCCCTGCTTCCGTTTTCTTTTAACCGGCTCTCACTCAACTGTCCTTTTTCTGCGGCATCCAAAAGTGCCTCGACAACAGGTACCTTATTTTTCCACCTTTTCATCCCAAGTCCTCTCCTGCCCCTGCATTGTGGTCCTCTTTATCTTCCGTCAGGGACTTATCCCGGCATCCGGCATTTTCCCCCACCTCACATAAAAGACGCTCCGCCGCCAGCCGGGCGACCATCTCCGGCGAGTAATCCCGGTTTATTTTCCGATACAGAAAAGCCGAAGCGGAACGTCTCAGCAGTACCCGCTCCACCTGCCTTCTCCACTTCACCACTGCCGCCGCCAGCCCCTTATTTTCCAGCGTAAGCAGTCTGCCAAGCTGCCATGCGGCACCGTAGGATGTATCAAAAAGCGCCGTATCCCGATCAAAGATAAGGGCTCCGTCCGCCGTGGCAGGCATTTTTTCCGCTGAGGCTTCCGTCTTCTTTTTCTCATATTCAAAGGGCAGCAGCGGTCCTCTGTATAACGAAACGGTGCTTTCTCCGCTTCTGAACAGATGCCGCTTTGGCACATAGCCATGCTGCAGCAGCGCATTGTCTTTCTCTATCCTGAACACGTCGCAATGTATCCCTTCCATCAAAGAGACAAACCCGGGCTCCTCCTGTTTCCCCGAAAAGACGCTCCAGCGGTAAAGGGAAACCAGCCTGATTTTCGGACACTTCCCGGGAATCTCCCCGGGATCGTCATACCCCAGCATCGAAACAAGATGGATCACACATTTCAGAACATCTTCCCCGGCGGAGGGTACAAACCGTCCCCCCACTACCGTTGAAAAATACCCGTCCATCCGAACCGTTTCATCCGTTTTTTCCAGTAAATTCAGAAATTTTCCGTGTGCCAGCAAAGCCCTCTCTCCTCTGCGCGGCGCAATATGCTCAAACAGCTCCCTGTCCAGATCGATCACATGGCAGATATCGCTGTCCTTCTCCATATAAATCTCAGGCTGGGCAGATACGGGAAAATAAACATCTTCTCCCTCTTCCCCCATAAGCTCCCCAACCGTTATCTCCCGCTCTTCATATTCCCCCTCCGTAAGCGGAAGCAGAGCAAGCCACGGCTCTCCGTAAGCACTCTGATGCTCCCAGGGATACGTCCGCCTGGAAAATGTAATATGGGGAAGTTCATTGGAAAAATTTCCGCAGGCATTCTCCCCGGGCGAAACCGAATACACATCGGAAGCATCCAGTGTGAACGCCCGGGAGGCAACAAGAAAGTCCTTCCGCGCCGTCAGTTTATCGGTGATGGTCTCCCCATCCTCCTTTGTAATCCGCACCTTCTGTACGGCATGCACCGAAATCTTCCCGTCGCCGAAGGATGGCTCTATCTTTTCCATAAACTTCATTCCATACGCTTCTCCCCCGGCTCTCACCTCAATATCCCCCATCATGCTCCTCCATTCTCTCCCTATCTCAGGCTCTCAAAACCGCCGAGCCAAAACGCCTCATCAAACAAATCCTCCGCATGTTCCGCCATAATACTCAGATCCGGCGAGATGTCAAAATGGAAGCCGAAGGTTTCCATTTCCTTTGCAAAGGCACCCACTTTATCCGGAATACCGTCGGCTGTTTTCCGAAATACTTCAAAATCGGTATCCTTGCCGGTAATATCAAAACCCAGCGCGGAAGTATAACCAAACTCCTTTTCTATCTTTTCATATTCCGAAAGCATATCCAGCGTCAGAAACTTCTCTGCCGGAAACATCGTCATATCTTTTGGGACGAAGGTGATAGCTGCGCCCACAGGAACGTTTCTTATCATCTCGGACGCCTCCTCGCCCTCTCCCGCTTTTTTGATCTGTTTTGCCCAGAGTGCTTTGGGCACGCTGCGCCTGACTTCCCGTATCTGGCAGGATATCCTTTCCTTCCCGCCGGATGTTTCAACGGAGATATCCATCTCGGACGCCAGCGTTACATTCTCTCCCATCGGATATACGCCCAGTTCGCTTTCATCATCTGCCGCAAACTTTACACCGTTCACCTTCAAAGCAGCACCGGGAATCAGCGATTCCACATCCAGTACCACCGTATCCGCATGGAGCATCCCGATCTCCCCGTCCCCTTCCGGGAGGGTTCCGATCACTCCCTTTGCCGCATGGATCGAAAGAATGCCTTCCTCCTCTTTATCCTCCCCCTCGCCGGCGCACTTTGTGCTATCCTGCAAAAAGCTGTTTTTAAACCCGCTCCAGTCAATTGTCTTTTCTCCTTCCGCTCCCGTCCCGAAAGCGATCGTAAAGGAGATCACCCACCAGGTGATTCTTGCCCTGCCGTGAAATTCCGGTCCCCACAGATGCAGGTCCACCGCCATCTCAAGGGTAAACGTTTTGGAAAACAGCCACAGGTCCAGTGTGATGGACGCCCCCAGGCTTATACCGACATTAATGTCATAATAGAAGGGCTTCCACCCCATCTCAAAATCCGCATAGGCGGTAAACCAGGCTCGCAGTGCCCCCATGGCAAAAACCGCATCCAGCCTTCCGCCCGCACACAGCATGGAGGGCGTGAGGGCAAAATACATCTCGCCGCTCAGTTTCAGTTCCGGCGTCACATCCCAGTGAAAGCCAACCCGCGGCACATCCGGATAATGCGCCGGCTTCCCGTACCCTTTCCGATATCCGCCCAGGGTGATCACAAAATCGCCCCCATGCTCCCCCGCATACCAGACGCAGCACGCAAAACCGCCGCTCAGCCTACAGCTTTCCGACAGAATGTAGGAATCCGGCATAAGCTGCGCCTCCACCGAAAATACGCCGCTCTCCGGCAGCAAAGCCGCCCGCAGCGCCAGTCTGGCTTTTGCCAGAGGGCGGATGGGCTCCTTCGTCCCCTCCTGCTCCATCGGCGGAGCCGTCATCTCGCAGATGCCCAGCAGTGCTATCTCCATATGTTGTCCGAAGGAGACGGTGAGCAGCGCAAAGGAATACGCCATGCCAAAGGAATGAAACCTGACACCCGCCGCAAAAAAGTTCTGCCCTGCCAAATCCTCCGTATTTGCCCTCAGCCCATCCAGCAGGCTTTTTGCCGACATATCTTCCCTCGCCGCCGCTGCCACCAGCGGAAACTCCTCCACCCCCTCAATCGGCGGGAGCATCAGGTATTTATGAATGCCGAATCCAACTGCCAGCCCGGTAACCGAAAAAGCAGGAGGACCGCCAAGCTTTGCCCGCAATATCCCATATGCCAGAAAGGAACCCTCCCCATAGGCGCCTGTCATAAAGACAGATATTCCTTTCATCCCTACAAGGAGCGATCCGTCATAGGAAGAACCCCCTTCCCTTTCGGTATGCCGGAAACCGCCGCTGATGGAAAGAGCAGGCGCACAAAAACCCACGGACATTCCGGATAAGCAAAAAGATATCTTTGGGACTCTTGCCAGTCCGGCTAATATGGCAAGCCCCTCCAGCGCCAGCCGGAATGCACCTGCCTCCAGTTCCGCGTCAAAGGCAAACGTAATCTTTTCGCCGTCAAAGCCAAGCCCCATTCTATGAATGGTAAAAACGGAGCAATGCTTCTCCATACGGAACCAGAATATATTCATGCTGCCGGATGCCCCCGCCGATGCCGGATATGACTCCTGCCTTCTCCCCATCAGCTCCTTTTCCCTCTTTTCTCCCGCAAGTTCCAGTACCAGCTTCTCACCGGAAAAATCAAGCTCCAGCACCGTGCTCCCCGCTCCCGCTTCCAGCCCGATATCCTTCACCGTCATACCATCCAGCAGACGCAGATCCTCCCCCACCACCGGAAGCCCGGACAGTTTCAGCTCATACCCCGCTCTCAGGCGGAGACAATAGGATTTGGAAGGCGCGAAAAAATAACGGAAGTCACCGGTCAGTTTTCCGATCTCCATATGCGCCGAAAATTCCTTTGTCTGCAGAAAATAGGCTGCCATGGCGCCTGTGATCTCCTGATCCGGCAGCGGGAACGGCACTGTGCCAAATCCCAGAAAATCACAGAGTTTTTCAAACAGGATGCCCAGGCTGAGCTTTTCTCCCCCTTCCGCCCCGATAAAGCATCTGAACACCCAGCCATCCCTGGTATGGTACGCCGCCGACAAAGTCAGCGCCGTCCCCGCAATAACAGACTGCCCGCTGATAAATACCTCTGTTCCCACGCCGTTTTTCGTAAAACCCGCCCACAGATCCGTTATATGTATATCCGGCTCCTGTGAGATCTGCCAGACATGTTGATTGGAGATAACCACGGTAAAAGAAAGAAGGCTTCTGAAGTCCTCCGAAACAGACAAAGAAATTGTTTCACACCCAAACTGACTCAGGCTGCTGAAACTTTCCGGCAGATGCAGATCATCCAGCCCGATGATCTTTCCGAGATCATTGACCGCCGGAATTACCAATATACTTTTTTCATCCTTTTCTGCGGCCAGCGTCAGCGAACCGCTCCCATAGCGTACTGTGAAAGGAAGTACAAAGTCCCATATATTCAGGCTGCCGGCAAAGAAAAACCGGGACAGTTCCCCGAATTTTTCCATCTGAAAAGACCGGATGCCAAGCCCCACCTGCTCTCCCTGCACGAAAACACCGGACAGGTCAAGTCTCATCGTCGTATCAAAGTACAGAGAAAAATATGTCTCTTTGTTAAAATTGGCAAAATCATCTTTTTCTGTCCCGGTCTCCTCAAAAGGTATTTCAAACGAAAAACGCATCCCGCAGAGATCTCCCGCCTCCCCGAAACAGGACGCAGGCACCGAAATCCCCAGACAGCTTATGCCTCCCGCCAGCATCTCTGCCGCCGAAAGGGTACTCTGCTGCACAAAACTGACCAGCCACGCCGCCTGTCCGTATGCGCAGCGGCAGGATAACTGCTGCGGCGAAAATTCCCGGAAGAGATACTGCCGCGGCATATCAACCTGCAGCACTCCCTCCTCATCATTCCAAAATACCATTTCCACAGGACAGGATATACCACCGGGAAAAACTCCGCTGCCTCCCACACTGAGAATATCCTTCTCAAAAGAATACGTAATCTCCCTCAGTTCCAGCTGCTTTTCACTGGTATATCCGTAAAACAGCAACATAATATGAGGAATGCCCGTCGTTCTATCGCAAAGCAGTAGTTTATCTCCCCGTATATTTTCTTTTATTTTTTCTGTAATGATACTGATATCCGTCATTTGTTCTCTGCCGCCCCCTGTCCTGACATGCGGTTCCCATCCGGTATTTTTGTTTCCCTCACTGATAATCCCAGAAAAAAGTTCCGCCCACCGCCCCCTGATTCAGATTCCACTCATTGGCTGCCGTATAACCCTGCCCCTGATGGTGTCCAACAAAAAACGGATCCGGATGCCCGTATGTTCTGCCGTCCGCCGAATAGACCGCCGTTGCTCCGACAGCCGCCGTCGGTATGAACCCCATTGCAGTCCCCGCATTCTGATTCGCCGGCGGCAGATAATAATCACCTCCGTGATGACACACCTGCAGACAGTCATACCCGACGCCTCCGTTGGTTCTGATCCCGACAGGAAGCCCCTCATAAGTCGTATCTCCCACAAGCAGCACCTGATTTCCGCTGGCAAGCGTTATTGTCACATAGAGCCCCTGATGATGGGCGTACTGATCCCCATGCAGATCAATTTTTCCCACCTGAATATTGGGATTGCCCGCAACATTTACGGGCGCCTGTACCGCTCCCTGGGGATATGCATGAAAGGATGCCGCAGGTACTATCCCCTGTATCCTCATAAACATCGGACATCCTGATGCGGGAACATACCATTCCGAATGATTGACAATATTATTCAGATTTCCATGGTTTGTCAGATAAATACCAAGCGCATTCGCATGATCCACATGCCAGTGGGAAATAAATATGGTCATCGGATTCCCGGGACCGATCTGCTGCAGACATGTCAGTATCGCATTGCGGGCATTCTGTGCGGAGGGCTGCTTCGCTGCCAGCGCCATGGCTCCGGAAACCCGTGTTCCCAGATCAAAGAAAGCCACCTCTGTGCCCAAATTATCCAGCAGCACAGCACACAGTGCCGCACCTACATAAAAAAACCTTACCGCCTGAAAAACCGTTCCCGCACCGATCGCTTTCAGCCCTGCCTCCTTCTCCTGCCGCATATCGCTTTCCTCCGGAAGGTAAGGATCATAAAGCTTTTTCAGGTTTTCCGCCTGCTCCCGGGGCAGCATTTCAAGGTTACAGTACGCATTGATTTCCTCGCTGTCCTCTCCACCCCAGTCATAAAGGGAACAATCATATACCGTCCCCAACAGCCCGTTTTTTTCATCGCTGAAACGAATAAAATACCAGTTCTCATACCGGTATCTGGCATATTCCAGATTCTCAAAGTAGACGGAAAGCAGCCGGAACTCCATGTCTCCCAGGTATCGAACCTTTATCTTACGGAATCTTTCATGTCCCATACCATATTCTTCAAACGCACGAAAAACCTCCTCATGCTTTTCCGAAACCGTCTGCCGCTTACGCTCCGCTCCCAGGAAAACATCCAGCAGATGCCTCTCCACCACCTGAAATTCCAGGCCGGTCCGCTGCCTTCCTCCCTCTTCTGTTTTTTCTCCGGACAGACACCCGTAAAATTCGTAAACCATAAGTATGCTCCGATCCCAAAATTTCTTTTATTATAGCACACATTTCGATTATTTGGTGAAATATTCCACAAATTCAACCGCTTTCAGATATAAAATCAGAAATCTTTCCGACCGGTGTGAACCTTTTTGCCAGCCCACGCATATCATAACAATAAAACATATCGGAGACATTTCAATATGAAAGAAATGACATCTTTTCAGGAAAACAACTGCAGCTTCTCCGGCATTCGTCCTGCCATGGCTGACCTGCCCTATCCGCCCATCCGGGTATGTGAAAAAAATCCGGCTTACGCCGCCCTCCTCAGCGTAGATCATGCCGGCATGGTATCGGAAATGACAGCGATCACACAATATATCAGCAATGAAAACCGCCTCTCCGCCGAACTGTGTCCTCTGGCAAGATCCGTTCTCGGTATCGCGGTGGCGGAAATGATGCACCTGCAAAAACTCGGGGAACTGATCTGCCTGCTGGGCGGAAATGTGGATTTTACGGCAAGATACCGGGGCGGGAAGCCCCGCATGTGGACGCCCCGCTATCTGACATCCCCCGCCACCGCCAGGGAAATGCTGCTGCAGGATATAGAAAGTGAAAAACAGGCGATCGCACAGTATACGGCGCATATCAAAATGATAGATGACGCCTATGTGAACGCCGTGCTCAAGAGGATTATTGTGGATGAAGAATATCATATAATGCTGCTGCAGGGACTGCTTGCGGAGATATAAAACCGCCTCCGGCGCTTTACACCATTTGGGCCATCTGCTATAATGAACCCGTAAACAATACTCCTGCATAAATGAATCGGACAGGAGGCTAACCAGCCGTTGATTAGTCTCCTGTTATTACGTCAGCAGCTGCAAAAGAACAAGCCATCACACCGTACGAAAGGAACACTTCCCATGTGGACAGCCGAAAACTGGAAAGATTATGAAGTCATTGATACCTCCGCCGGAGAAAAACTGGAGCGATGGGGAAAATACCTGTTGGTCCGCCCCGATCCGCAGGTGATCTGGGATACGCCGAAACATCACAGCGGCTGGAAAAAAAGAAACGGGCATTATCACCGAAGCAGCAAAGGCGGCGGGGAATGGGAATTTTTTAATCTGCCCGAGGAATGGACCATCCATTACAGGGATTTGACCTTCCATTTAAAGCCATTCAGCTTTAAGCATACCGGCCTTTTCCCGGAACAGGCTGTCAACTGGGACTGGTTTTCGGAACTGATCAGACGGGCGGAACGTCCCGTAAAAGTGTTAAACCTTTTCGCCTACACCGGCGGCGCCACGATTTCAGCCGCAAAAGCCGGCGCCAGTGTGACGCATGTGGACGCCTCCAAAGGCATGGTAAACTGGGCAAAAGAAAACGCAGCCTCCTCCGGCCTTTCCGATGCGCCCATTCGCTGGCTGGTGGATGACTGCGTAAAATTCGTTCAGCGGGAAATCCGCCGCGGAAATCACTATGACGCCGTGATCATGGATCCTCCCTCTTACGGCAGAGGTCCCGGCGGCGAGGTCTGGAAAATAGAAGAGAGCATTTTCCCTTTTCTGACACTCGTGTCGGAAATTTTATCGGATAAGCCGCTCTTCGTACTGCTGAACTCCTATACGACGGGACTGCAGCCCGCCGTATTGTCCTATATGATGCATACTGTTTTTACCGCCCGCTTCGGCGGCTGCGTGGAGGCTGACGAGATCGGACTTCCTGTTACAAAAAGTTCCCTCGTGCTGCCCTGCGGCGCCTCCGGACGCTGGACTTCCGAACAGGGAATATCCTAAAATTCACCGACCATCGCTGCTAAAGATGCGCCCCACACGATAAACAGGATCGCGCTCAATGCCATCTTGATCAGCCAGATAATCAAAAATGCTTTACAGAAATTGGCCTTGCTCTTCTTTTCCGTATTGCCGAAAGCCCAGACAAGCATCAGGATCACGCCGATACAGGGGACAAACGTTGCCAAAACCAAAACTCCTACCCACTCGCCCACACCAACCGGCTCTTCCATTTCCGTCGGCGCAAATCCCGGTCCCTGATATGGAGGCTGGTTGTAATTCGCAAAGGGCTGGCCGTAAGCATAGTTATTCTGCCCCTGTCCGTAGCTGTTTCCTGCCGTATTCTGCCCATAGCCGTTTCCGGTGGTGCTTTGCTGGCCAAAGCTGTCCGTCCCATTCTGGGACTGGCCGTAACTGCTTCCGGTATTCTGGTTATACATATTCTGATCCTGATAAGGATTGGGGCTGCCGCCAAACTGTCCGCTTACGGACACATCCGATTCCTGATCTTTATTCTGGTTATTGTTCCAACTATCCATTTTCCTTCTCCTTTTTCTCTTGCTTCTTTTGATTTATGTGAAACGGATTCACCGCTTTGGTCTGTCGATTGCTCCATACTTTTATCTATCTGCCGAGCAGATGCCTTATCATCTGTCCGTAGTTTGGTATGATCCTCGAAAACAGATTATTTCCGGTATATACATAGGGCGGTTTATTCGGAAAATACATCTTCATGCGCACCACATAAGCAATCACCATAAACACGGCAATCCCGCAGAGCGCCCAGGAAAGTCCTCTGCATTTCCTGCCCCTGATATAACGTTCCAGGAAAAGCCAAAACGCCCAGAGCATCCAGAGTCCCGCCGCCGGATTCAGCGCCCAGGATCTCAGAAACTGCCCTTTCAGCAGATAGATTACCGCCCTCGTCATGCCGCATCCCGGACAGGGAAACCCGGTGATGAGAATCGACGGGCAAAAAGCGTTAAACAGAGCGTGCATGACAAAATACAATACGGCAACAACCGCAATCCCCGCTCCATGCTGCCTGATATCCCGCTCTATCCTCTTCCATATGACAAGTGCTCTGTCCTTTATCCCTTTTCCCCTCTTTTCCGCCTAACGGTATACACGGTATATGAAAATACATTTTCTGCCGCATATTTATCATAGCATGTTACGTCCGAAATTACCAGTTATTATTTTTTGTCACTCTCCATAACAGGCAGCAGCTCAGCCATGATACGGATTCACATGCACCATACAATGTTTTACGGCAGGAAATTCCCGCTCGATCGCCGCGTGCACCCGCTCCGCGATATCATGGCTCTCCTCAAGAGATTTTGTGCCATCCGCAGAAAATTCCACGTCCACATAAATTTTATCTCCGAACAGCCTTGTCTTCATATCGTCAATATCGATGACACCCTCCTCCTTCCGGACTACCTCTTTCATTTTGCCCACCAGTTCATCCGGACAGGATTTATCCACCATCTTATCCATGGCATCCCGAAAGATATCAAAAGCCGCCTTTTCGATAAACAGACAGATCACCACGCTTGCCACGGCATCCAGCACCGGATAGCCCATTCTGGCGCCAAAGATACCGATAAAAGCGCCCACCGAGGAAAGGGCATCGGAACGATGATGCCAGGCATCCGCCATCAGTGCGCCGGAATTAATTTTTTTTGCCGCCGCCCTTGTGTACCAGTACATCCACTCTTTCACCACAATAGACGCCACGGCGGCGACCAGCGCCACGATCCCCGGCACGGCCAGCGCCTCATAACTCCCTGCCGTGATCTTCCGGATACCGCTTATCCCGATACCGCCGCCGGTCAGCGCCAGAACCGCCGCCAGCAAAAGAGAGGCCATACATTCCATCCGCTCGTGTCCGTACTGATGGTCCGCATCCGATTTTTTCCGCGACATGGCAACGCCCACGATCACTATGACCGTGCTGAACACATCCGACGCCGAATGCACCGCATCGGAGATCATGGCGCCGGAGGACGCCAGTATACCCGCCAGCAGCTTTAAAAAGGACAGCACCAGATTTACTGCGATGCTGACTGCCGACACTCTGTATGCAAGGTTATGTTTCCGTTTCATTTCCGAATAAAATAAATCCTTTCCAATAAAGTATTCTTTTCAAAATACAACCCCAAATCCATTCTGTCAAGACATTAAAAGTAATAACTTTAGTTAGCCGCATCTACCTCCGGCAGTTTGATCTCAGTCACCCGCTTCCATTCCTTTGTCCCTTCCACCTTATATACTTTGCTGCGGTTTCTCGAAAGAAATTTTGTCAGCTCATAACAGTTGATCCATATCTCATTATTGCTCTCCTTCTGGGACTCATCAAACACAAGTTCCAGCCCGAAGTGCAGGTGTACCGTTTCTATATTATTGACATTCTCCTTCGCGCTGTAGCCGGTATGCCCCATATAACCGATCACATCCCCCGCCGAAACGATATCCCCCTCTTTCAGATTCTCCGCGTAAGGATAGTTCTGCCGCAGATGCGCATAGTAATAGTAGCGCTTTTTATCAAAGCTGCGGATGCCGATGCGCCAGCCGCCGTACTGATTCCAGCCTAGTGCTTCCACATAGCCGGATTCGGCGGCGATGATCGGCGTACCAATCTGTCCCATCATATCATGCCCCAGATGCGGCCTCGCATAGCCATAACTTCTGGACGCCCCGAAATCATCATAATCCGTGTAGGGGAAATCTGCCGCAATCGGCGAGAAAGCTTTCAGCCCATAACGCTTTTCCCCATCCATCTCATACTCTCCCACAAAACCGCCCAGAACCGCCGTGTAAGCCTCCAGATAGTAGGGATAATACTTTAGCTTCTCCGTCAGCTTCTCCATGCTCTCCCCATCCCGCAGTCTGGCGGCGCATTCATCGATATTTTTCAGCGCCGCCTTCCCGAAATCACCGCCCTGGCGCGCCGCCGCATACGCCAAAAGCTCGATCCAGTTTACATGTATCTCCTCCTCATAGGTATCAATGTCATATTGATAAGCTTTATCCATCGCCTCAGCCGGAACCGTAAAATCCACCCATTTAATATAATCCCCCGAAGCGCTCTCCACAATCTCCCCCTGCTGATGCTTTTCCAACACCTCCCAGATGCCGCCCGCATTTGCCATCTTTGCCTCTTTTGATCCTTCATTCCTCCCGGACGTAATCCCCGCCCCCGCCAGACAGATCAGCGCCATCACCTCCACTATCACCCCTGCCCGCATGAACAGGCCATACAGATCCCTTTTACCCTTCCCGTTTGTTCTCATTCGGGTTATCCTTTCGGCACATGTAAGGAGCCTCCCGCCATGTTTTTATGCACAGCCCCCGTTTTATCTTTACAGTATATGAAAGAGCCATATCAGACATTCCGAAGCAATCCTTCCGCTTCTTCGCCCTGATATGGCTCTATGTATCATATCCGTCCTCAATCGGCAACCCGGTAACTCGTTTTACTCCATCAGCCTGTCGTATCAAACCTGCTGCCCGCAACCGGCACGATCTTTTCCTCTATGGAATCCCAGTTCACACCACGGATCTTTTCCAACAACTCCTCCGGCGTCTGTGCTTTCACAAAGGCCTGTTTCACCCGGTTATAACCGCTGGTGCTTTCTGGCTGTTTTGTATCTTTCTTTGCTTCCTTCGCCTCATCCAGGCGCTCTTTCTGCCGCTCAGCCATCTTTTCCAGAGAAGCAAACAGCGTTGTGCTGCCATCCTTTCCAAAGGTGACTCCCATATTTTTCACTTCTTCCCCGGACTCCTCAAGCTGCGTTTTCATATAGGCAAGCTGATTTCTGGCTCCCTCGATCTTATCCATGTAATCCTTTTTCACGGAGTTATCCTTCGCCATCTCCTCGAGCTCTTCCGCGCCGATCAGGACACTATACTCCTTCGTTCCGCGGGAAAGCTGCGCCGCGGCATCCTCCTCGGATTCAAAATTGCCTACGATAAAATCCATATTGCCATATTTCTGCTGCAGCTCTTTCAGCATATTCTTCGCTTCCCTGCTCAGTTCCACAGGTTTTGATGCCGTTTCATTTGCTTTTCCGGTACTCCGGCTTCCCTTGGACTTAAGCTGCGTATCATAGTTCCGGTAACCATTCACATACGCGTCGTAATTTCCTACTTTGTTCATCGTTCCGCCCTCCATAGCTTCCATAGTAAATCCGTTTACCGCCGCCATGTTCCAAAATGACGGCTTCTCAAATATTATATCGGATCATTTTCCCAATGGATTAGGCTTTTACAAAAAAACTTACCGCTTTCTTTGCTTCGGCTAATATGTTACAATACCATTAATACTCACCCGGAGCGTATTTTGTATGCAGAGAATTTACACCCTATGTATCCGTTTTTTGCAAATTTCATCCCTGATTCTCTTCGGTATCCTGGCTGCGGCCGCTTTTTTTCTGACCGCCTATGTGGAAAATGCCTATGAGATCGTTATCCGGTTAGAATGGGACAACCTTCTTCTTAACCTGTTGTTTTTATGCTGTTTTTTCCTGCTCCTTACGTGTCTTGGCCGACCGTTTTTACGCAAAAGGCGCGGCAGTGTGATTCTGCTTGTCCTTACCTGCCTCTGGATCTTTGGCGCCTCCCTTCTGTGGACATATTTTTCCAAAAGCGGTCCCGCTTCCGACTGCGGTTCCGTTTATTATGCCGCAAAGCGCTTTGCCGTAAATGATTTCAGCGCCATCTCCTACCGGGATTCCTATTTTTCCGTCTATCCTTTTCAGCTTGGGCTGGCATTTTTCTATGAACTCATTTTCCGCTTTGCCCGCAGTGATAACTTTCATATTTTACAGGGCGTCAACGCCCTCTGTCTGGTTGTCTGCGTCATCTCACAGTACCATCTCTGCGGGAGATTTTTCAGGGAGAAGGCAGCGCAGATCTATACCCTGCTCCTTACCGCTCTGTGCCTTCCTCTCATTATGTATGGTTCCTTTATCTACGGAGAAGTCCCGTCTTTCGCCTTTTTGCTGTTTGGCACATGGATGCTGCTGCTTTTTCTGGACGGAACCAAAACGGTACTCTGCGGTACCCTTGCGCTGCTCTCCTTAACCTGCGGCGTACTGGTGCGGAAAAATTCCCTTGTCTTTATGATCGCTCTGGGAATCATACTGGTGCTGTGGCTGATCAGAAACCGGACCGCCCTTTCTTCCCGAAAGCTGGCGGCATATCTGGCATATTTTGTTCTGCTGTTCGCCCTCTCCGTCAGTATCCTTCCCCTGATACAAACCCTCTACGCCAGGCGCTCCGGCGAGCAGATCAATCCCGGTATCCCTTCGAGCACCTATCTTGCCATGGGGCTGATGGAGACGGAAGCCGGCCCCGGACATTACAGCGGTTACAATTTTAACACCTTCACGGTGGATGCCTACTACGATGCCGAAACCGCCTCCCTGATCGGATGGCGTGACTATCAGGAACGGCTCTCTTACTTTGTATCCCATCCCGGCTATGCGCTCGCGTTTTTAGGGAAAAAGTTCTGTATACAATGGCTCAACACCGGCTGGTCCATCTTTGACTCGACCTATGTCGCCTTCGGGGAGAGGCTTCCTGTTATCGAAAGCTGTTTTTCAGGTCCCCTTTATGGCGTGCTGAAAGATTATATGACAAATTATCAGATGCTGCTGTATCTGCTCTGCGCCCTGTGCGCCTTTGCACTTTTCCGCAGTAAAAAAGAGGATAGCCCCTTTCTCTACCTGTTCCCCCTCACGGCATTCGGCGGCGCCCTCCTCTTTCTTGTATGGGAAGCCAGCGGCAGATATGTACTGCCTTACGCCGTATTTATGCTGCCCCTTGGCGGATACGGGATGCAATGGCTTGAAAACAACAGGAAAAATCATCATAATAAAGGATAGAACATGAACATTCAATTAAAAACGCTTTTTTCCGCAAAAACAAAAAATACTTCTCAAAAAAAGCTTGAATCCCGGGTGATCGGCATCTTTTCGGTCCTCATCGTGCTGCTGTTATTCTGTTATTTCCGCAGCCTCTCCCCTTTCATCTATCAGACAAACGATGATCTGTTTTTAAAGATGATCGTTTCCGGGGAGATGACCGGCACCCCCGAAAGTCGTATGTTCTACCTTTCCTATCCTGTGGGACTGTTTCTCTCAGCCCTTTACGGAATATCCGTACAATTTCCCTGGTATGGGCTGCTGTTTTGTTTCACCATCGGACTCGTCATGGCGACCATACTGAACGCCATGCTGCAATCAGAAAAGAGCCTTCCGGTAAGGCTTCTCACGGTTTTATTATTCTGCCTTTTCAGTTACGGTTTCCTGTTTCTGCACATCGCGGAACTGCAGTTCACTACCGTAACGGCTATGGCGGGCTGCGGGGCCCTCTTCCTTTTTATGCTGTCCTCTCCCGCCGATTCCCTGCGGGAGACACTAAAAAACAACCTGGGATTTCTGCTGTTCTCGGCTTACGGCTTCTGTTTCCGGGGACAGGCATTTATCATGTTTTTCCCCATGATCGGCATGATCGGGCTCGGAAAATATCTGGATGCAGGCAAGGGCACCTCTCTTTTTCATTTCAATAAAAAGAGAAAAAACCTGTTGGCTCTCGCCGGAATCTTTCTCGCTGTCATAGGTTCTCTTTTTCTGCTTGAAAAACTGGCGTACCAGCGGGAGGACTGGCGTATCTTTTCCGCCTACACAGAAGCCAGCGAAGCGGTTTACGACTACGAAGGCTATCCCGATTATGACACCCATAAAGAGACTTACCGGGAACTCGGCATCAGCCCCTCCTCCCATGAAGCCGCAGCCCATTATTACAGCATCGCATTAGAGCCCGGCATTAACCAAAAGACTATGGAAACACTTGCCGCCATTGTGGAGCAGGAGCGAAAACTCTCTTTGTTGGAACTTCCTAACAAACTGGGGGAAATGGCCGCCTTCTTCCTTGACCGGCATCTCTCCTATACGGACAGGCCCTTAAGCCTCCTCGTCTACTGTCTCTATATCCTGTTTTTTCTCTGCGGGATTGTGTCCCGAAAGCCAAAAGTTCTGCGGGATATCCTGTTCCTTGGCTTTGCCCGCATGGTCATCTGGACATACCTGATCTTCTACGGCAGGCTTCCCTCGCGGGTGTCGCAGTCGGTCTATCTGGCGGAACTGGTGATCCTGCTTGCCATCGCCTTCGGCAACAGGATATGGACAGCTTCGGAGACCGATGATGCCAACGAAGTGAAAAAGACCGGTATTTCCCGCAGACGGATCTGCCCGGTATGCTGGACCTTTTCCGTTGTGCTCCTTACTGTTGTCTGTCTGCGCTTTGGTTTTCCGAAAGCGAAGGCCGCAGCCTGGGAGGCTTCCTCACGCCTTACGTTTTCTCAGTCTTTTGCGGATATGAGAAATTATTTTCATGCTCATCCGGACAACCTGTATTATCTGGATATGAACTCTTTCGGCTCCTTCACGGAAGACGGCCTGCAGCCTTCCACCGGAACATACGACAATTTCCTTTACCTGGGAAGCTGGATTCCCCACAGTCCGTGGTATGACGCCAAATTTGAGAGAGCACAGATAACCGATCCCGCCGCCGCATTGTATGAAGAGTCCAATGTCTTTGCCGTATTTATGAATACGGAAGGCATCAGCTATGAATATCTGGAAGACTTCTATGCCGAAAACCATCCCGGTGTTACTCTCGAGATCGTGGAGACGGTAGATGTGGCAAACGATCTGCAATTTTTTATAATAAAAGGACATCGCGATCAGCCATGACAGGCAGGAACAAAATCACCGCACACCAGTAGTGGTACCAGCGGTTTCAGCATATAAAAGGACAATTTCCGCATGAAAACAGGCACATTTTTTCAAAAAACATCCCAATATAATACCGAAAGGCAGCATGACAGCGGCAGACGGGAACATTACATTTTGGCAGCGGTCTCCGTCCTTGTTATCTTTTTGCTGTTTGTTTTTTTCCGTCTGCTTTCTCCGTTTGTCTATGAGACAAACGATGATCTGTTTTTAAGAATGATCGCTTCAGGAGAGATGACCGGTGTGCCGGAGGCTCACCTTCACTTTATCTCCTATCCTGCCGGACTGCTTCTCTCCCTGCTTTACAGACTGTTTCCGTCCATTCCCTGGTATGGGGTGTTTTTATGTCTTCCCTTTTTGCTGACAGAAATCTTTGTGCTCTCTTTTCTTGTCAGGCAGATAAGATCTCTGCCCGCCCGCTGCGTTGCCGTGATCCTGTTTGGCATTTTAAACTTCGCTTTTCTGTTTCCGCATATCGCCTCGCTCCAGTTTACCACCTCCGCAGGTGCTGCCGCCGCCGGCGCGCTGTTTTTGTTCTTTGTCTCTTCCGCCTCCCTCTCCTTTCGGGAAACTTTGAAAAACCATGCCGCTTTTTTCCTGCTTGCTGCCCTTACTTTCTGCATTCGGGACCAGGTGCTGTATATGAACTTTCCTTTTATGGGTATGATATGGCTGGCAAAATATCTGGATGCCCGCCAGTTCTCTGATCCTTCCATGCCGGCTAAGAGAACGGTATCCATTCCCCTTTTCCATCCAAACGCTCAGCAGAAAAATCTTCTGAAATCAGGGGGACTCTTTCTTGTCATGATCGCCTCTTTTATTCTGGTTGAAAAACTGGCGTATCACACCGACAACTGGTCCTCTTTTCGCTCCTACAGTGCCGCCCGGGCTTCCATCTACGACTACGAAGGCTACCCCGACTATGACGCTCACGAAACCCTCTACCGGGAACTCGGCATCAGCCGCTCCTCCTACGAAGGCGCAGCCCACCGTTACAGCCTGCTTTTGGAACCTGCCATCAACAGACACAGCATGGAGGTTCTGGAATCCGTCTCAGCCCAAAGCCGCCACATATCCTCTGGGCAGTTGTCCGATAAACTGCAGGAAATGGCCGCCTTCTTTTGTGAGCGCCATCTCTCGGACGCTGACAAACCGCTGAACCTGCTTGTATACCGCTGTTATCTGTTATTTGTCATCTGCGCCCTGCTCTCGGGAAACCGAAGAGCACTCCGGGATATCCTGTTTATCCTGTTTGCCCGCATGGTGGTCTGGTCCTACCTCGTCTATCACGGCAGGCTCCCGATCCGCGTTTCCCAGGCGGTCTATCTGGCGGAACTGGCTGCTTTATTTGCCATCGCTTTCGGATACCGGTTATGGCTGCTGCACGACCACTCCCGCAAAGCAGATTTCTCTGCTGCCGATGTACCCGAAACTTCCCTGATTCCGGCGGCTACATCAGCCCGGACGAAGGACATGGATACTGCCCGGGAAAACAGTACCGCCCCATGCCCTCTCCATACTTCACCGCGGCAAACGCTATGCTATGGCGCATGGGCTCTGTGTGTCCTTCTTATCCTGTACACCTGTATACGCTCCGGTATACCGAACGCTGAAAAAACTGCAGAGGAGTCGAGTGCCCGCCTGCAGTTTTCCGAATCTTTCGTATATATGAATAACTATTTTGCCGCCCATCCCGACCGTTTTTATTATCTGGACACAAACTCTTTTGCTTATTTCACGGAAGATGCTCTGACCGCGCCCGGGCAGGAATACGGCAATTATCTTTTTATGGGCGGCTGGGCTGCAAAAAGCCCATGGTATGAGAAAAAACTGACGGCCAAAGGTATTTCGGATCCCGCCGCGGCTCTGTATGAGAACCCTTCCGTCTATGCCGTCTTTATGAATACCGGGGAGACAAACTATGATTATCTGAACCAATTTTACGCCGAAAATCACCCCGGCGTCACACTGGAAGTTACGGAGACAGTTGATGCCGGAGGAGGCTTATCCTTCCTTGTCCTGAAAGGATATCTGAAAGAAACGCCTTAATTTCCCGCAGACCTCCGCCACCTTTCCGTGGTCCTCTCCGCCCGAGCTGACGCCGATCGTAAGCCCCTCTTCCCGCAGGATGGCAGGGAAAAAGAAATCACAGTCCTCCTTGCAGGATGCGTTATTGACAGGAATGTTCCCCGCTCTGCAAAGTTCTGTTATCCGATGATTAAGCGCAGTATCATCGGTTGCCGCAAGCGCCAGATCCATCCCCTCCAGGTCACACTCCTCAAACTTTTTCCTGTGGTAGATAAGATCCCTGCCGTTTTCTCCCTGCATCAATTTTATCATTTCCCCGGAACATTCCGGCGCCGTGACAAACAGCTTCGCCCCAAACGAAAGCAGAACACCCGCGCGTCTTGCCGCTATTTTTCCGGCTCCGGCTATGAAAATCCGCTTTCCCTCCAGAGACAGGAAAAGCGGAAAATATTCTTTATTCTTTTTCATTTTTTGATCTGCCCTGTCATGATCTTCTTCCGAAATGCACCACCGCACACATCCCCGGCCCCGTGTGGGCGCCGATAATCGGGCTCAGCATCATCTTTGCCACACTGCACTTCGGATTGATCTCCTTCACCTTTTCTTCCAGATAATCCGCATTGTCCCGGCTGTCCGCATGGAGAATATATACCCTCTCCCCCGGCTCCTTATCGCTGGCAACAGCATAGTATTCCACCAAAGAATTCAGCGCCCGTTTTGTCCCCCTCGCCTTCGCAAAATTTTTCAGCGTGCCGTCCTCCTCGATCTTCAAAACAGGTTTGATATTCAGAGCCGAGCCCACCACGGCCGTCGCCGCGGACACTCTGCCACCCCTCTTTAAATACATCAGATCCTCCACCATAAACCAGTGGCAGACTTTCAGCCTGTTCTCCTCCAGCCATTTCCCGTTTTCCGAAACAGTCATGCCCTGTTCCCGGTTCAGAGCCGCCGCTTCCAGCAAAAGCCCCATCCCGCCGGTAGCCGCAAGGGAATCCACACAAACAATCTTCCTCCCGGGAAATTTTTCTCCAAGCTGGCTTGCCGCAAGGCAGGAAGACTGATAGGTGCTGGACAATCCGCTTGAGAGAGACAGATATAAAATATCCTTTCCCTCCTCCAGCACCGGTGTAAAAATATCCATATAGATCTGCGGAGATATCTGGGATGTCCTTGTCAGATCCCCGCCTCTCTGTCCGTCGTAAAACCGTTTTAAAATTTCTTCCGCCTCTATTCCCTCGCAGACTCTGTCCTCATCCCCCAGCGAATACCGCATGGAGATAAACCGGATATCTTTCTCCTTTGCGTAATCAGCGGGAATGTCCGCCGAAATATCCGAAAAAATCACATATGACTGTTCCATATCTGTTCCCCTCCATCATTTTACAAACATTCTGATCATTTTGTCCTTCCACGCCGTATAAGGCTGATACCGCATGGGCAGATCCGGAAATGTCTTTTTATCTACAATGCTCTTTCTGTGCGTAAACGTCTCAAAACCATGCTTTCCATGATAAGATCCCATACCGCTCTCACCTACGCCGCCAAAGCCCATCGCACTTGTGGCAAGATGGATCAGTGTATCATTGATACAGCCGCCCCCGAACGAAACTCTTTCCTTTACATATTCGATATTCCTTCTGCACGATGAAAACATATACAGCGCAAGAGGACAGGGCATGGAACGGATCCTGCGCACCGCATCCTCCAAAGATACATAGGAAAGCACGGGCAGCACCGGGCCGAATATTTCCTCTCCCATCACTGCATCCTCCCAGTTTACGTCATCCATCACCACCGGCGCGATCCGCAGTGTATCAACGTCTCTCTCCCCGCCGAATATGACCTTCTTCTCTTCCGTCAACCCGCAGAGACGCTCAAAATGTTTCCGGTTGACGATTTTCCCGTAATTTTCATTCTTCAAAGGCTCCCTGCCGTACTGAAGCTCTATCTGCTTTTTCAATTCCTTCAAAAGCGCGGGCTTTACCGCCTTATCACAATAAATATAATCCGGTGCAACACAGGTCTGTCCGCAGTTTAAGAATTTGCCGAAAACAATCCGCTTTGCCGCCAGTGGGATATTGGCTGTCCCGTCCACGATACAGGGACTTTTTCCTCCCAGTTCCAGCGTGACCGGTGTCAGATGCTCTGCCGCATGGCGCATCACTTCCCGCCCCACACTCTTTCCGCCGGTAAAGAAAATATAGTCAAACTTCATTTCCAGAAGAGACCTGTTCTCCGCCCTTCCGCCGTTCACCACCGCCACAAACTTTGCCGGAAAGCAGCTCTCTATCAGCTCTGTCATAACCTCCGCCGTATAAGGCGCATAGGCGCTGGGCTTTAAAACCGCCGTATTCCCCGCCGCGATGGCATCTGTCAGAGGTTCGATGGTCAGTAAAAACGGATAATTCCACGGACTCATAATCAGCACACAGCCATACGGCGAAGGCTTTTCAAAACTCCTAGATACATATTGCGCAAGAGGCGTCGGCACCCGCCTTTCTCTCGCAAATCTGTCCACATGACGCAGCATATATGTGATCTCACTCTTAACCAGCCCGATCTCGCACATATAACTTTCGGAACTGCTCTTTCCCAGATCCTTTTTCAGCGCCGCACAAAGCCGTTTTTCCCTTTCCTCTATCCCGGCATACAACTTTCGGAGCGCCGCTTTTCTGGCAGAGACCGGCAGTGTCTGTCCTGTCTCAAAATACGCCCGCTGTCTTTGTAAAATTTCCTCTATTACCCGTTTTTCCATCTCTACCCCCGAACCTTTTCGTATACCTTTTTCAAAGCTTCCTTATCCCAGAGCACCGGAACCGGATAGAGCGGGTTTGCCTCTTTGTCCGCGTAGGCCGCCAGCATATCGATGTCCTCTTCCTCAATCCCCTCTATTGTCTTTGGAATCCCAAGCTTTTCGTTCAGTTCATATACCGCTTTGATAAATTTCCCGGCAAGTATCTCCCTGCCCTCCGCCGCTTTCCCAAGTCCGGCGCAAACGGCAAGTTCCGCCAGTTTTTTATAGATGACCGGTCCGTACATTTCCAGTACGATCGGAAGCAGGATGGCGTTTGTCCGGCCGTGGGGCATATTATATTTTCCGCTCAGAGAATGGGAAACCGCATGGATGTAACCCACATAGGACCGGGTGAATGCCCGCCCCGCCCGGTGCGCCGCAATCAGCATCCCTTTTTCCGCCCGCCGACTCCTGTGCTCTGCCGCCGCCTCGATATCATGGAAAACCGACCGCACCGCCTTTTTTGCTTCCCTTCTGGTGTATCTCGTTGTGGAGCGGCCTATGTAGGCTTCCACCGCATGTGTCAGAGCATCCATCCCGGTAGCCGCCGCCACGGAATATGGCAGTGTACCGATGACTGCCGGATCGAGCACGGCGTAGGAGGGAATCAGCGGAAAGTCATTGATGGAATATTTATGTCTTGTATCCGAGTCCACGATCACCGCGGCCAGCGTGGTCTCGCTCCCCGTCCCCGCTGTCGTCGGCACCGCAATCAGGAGCGGTGTTTTTCTTCCTACCCGCAGAATGCCCGCCATTTTCCGCAGCGGCTTTTTCGGTCTCGCCACACAGGCTCCCACTGCCTTCGCACAGTCCATGGGGGAACCGCCGCCAAAGGAAATAATGCAGTCGCAGTCATTATGCCGATAAATCTGAAGTGCTTCCATCACCATCTGCGTTGTAGGGTTTT
>JAAWOG010000116.1 GCA_022799355.1 Lachnospiraceae bacterium
GTCTGTCCCACGGCTTTGAGCGAGGATTTGTCTATATGGTCCATATCGTCGGCCATGGTGTGCCAGGTGGTGGGTACCGCGTTTAATGCGGTGTATCTGCTGCCGAAGTTTGCGCAGCTCTATGGGATGCCGCTGGATGCGATCATTGGCATGGGGACGGCGATCAATCCTGCGATACATAATATAACCAGTTTTGTGATTATGGCGGTGGCGCCGTTAAACCTGCTGAAAGGTGTGTCGGTCTCCGTTATGACATTGCTGGTCTATAAAAAGCTGAGCCCCGTATTAAAAACGGATATGCCGATAAGCGGCAGGAAAGAGCAGAGAGAAAAAGATATATTGGTTTAAAAATTATACTTGCCGAATCGGGCGTAAGCCTGGCGGAACCGGACAGAATAAAAGAGTAGTTGAAACTGTGATGTATTTTGATATATAATATCATAAGAAATGTCGTAAAAAGCGCCTGCGATGTAGGCGCTTTTTAGCCATGAGGAGAACGGAGATTCGGAAAATGGAAATGGAATTTGATGTGCGGATCACAAAAAAGGATCTGTATGACTATCAGCTTCATCATGCGTATACGTCCCCGTCGGGGCTGTTCGGGACGATAGTGGGATGCCTGTTTATCGTGGGATTTTTGAATACCGGGACGGCTCTGTATCTGATCATAGGTGCTTTTGTGATCCTTTATTTTCCCTGGACGCTGCATATCAGGGCGGCAAGCCAGGCAGCATCGCCTGTTTTTAAAGAGCCGCTGCATTACAGGCTGTCGGAGGAAGGGCTTTTGGTTTCTTCCGGGGAAGAAGAGCAGCTCGTGCCCTGGGAGAGCATTACAAAGGCGGCTGCCACAGGAAAGACGATACTTTTGTATACTTCCAAAGTAAATGCATTTTTGTTCCCGAAGCGGGCGCTTGGGGAGAGAAGTGCGGAACTGGTGCAGGTGATCTCAAGATATGTGGCGCCCGAAAAGGTGAAGATCAGAACAGCATAGAGGATTAAAGACAATAGTATGGGTACGGAAACGATTTTAGAAAGTTATGGAGCAGAGGATACGTTTGCGATAGGGGAGAAACTGGGCAGGGAGGCTCTGCCGGGACAGCTTTTTACACTCACGGGCGATCTCGGAGTGGGAAAGACGGTTCTGACGCAGGGATTTGCGGAGGGACTCGGCATTCAGGAGCCGGTAAACAGCCCGACTTTTACGATCGTACAGGTCTACGAGAGCGGCAGGCTCCCTCTGTATCATCTGGATGTGTACCGCATCGGAGATCCGGAGGAGATGGAAGAGATCGGCTATGAAGATTACTTTTACGGCGGAGGTGTCTGTATTGTGGAGTGGGCGGATCTGATCACCGAACTTTTGCCGCCGGAGCATATGCAGATCACGATAGAGAAGGCGCCCGAAAAAGGATTTGATTATAGACGGATCACCATAAGAAAAACAGGAGCTTTTTATGAGAATACTTGCAATTGACAGTTCGGGACAGACCGCCTCCCTGGCGCTTTGGGAAGACGGCCTGACGCTGGCGGATTTTTCCATTCATGCCAATAAGACGCATTCCCAGACACTGCTTCCCATGCTTGATGCGGTGCGAAAGATGACGGAACTGCATATGGAAACGGTGGATGCCATCGCAGTGACTTCCGGCCCCGGCTCTTTTACCGGGTTACGGATAGGTTCGGCGATGGCAAAGGGATTTGGTTTTTCGTTGGATAAACCGATCATTCCGGTTCCCACGCTGGAAGGGCTGGCATATAATCTTTACGGGACGGATCAGGCAGTCTGTCCGCTGATGGATGCCAGAAGAAATCAGACATATACCGGGATCTATGAGTTTGTGCGCATGGATGGCAGGGATGAATATGACATGAATGTTATAAAGGGGCAGTGTGCCGTTCCGGTGGAGGAGATTTTGTATGCCTGCAATCAACTGAACAGGAACGTTATCTTCCTTGGGGATGGCGTTCCGGTGTTCCGGGAGGAGATCTGCCGGAGTTTGAGCGTGCCCTTTAGTTTTGCCCCGGCACATATGAACAGACAGCGGGCGGCAGCGGTTGCTGCGTTGGCGGCGAAGTATTATGAACAGGGGAAGATGGTGCCGGCGGCGGAGTATGCACCGGAGTATCTGCGGCTCTCCCAGGCGGAGCGGGAGAGAAAAGAGCGCAGTGAAGGGCAAAAGCTTTGAGTTCCGGGATCAGAATCCGCCGGATGACGCCGGAGGATGTGCCGGCAGCGGCGGCTTTGGAGCAAGCATGTTTTTCCGAACCCTGGTCGGAACATGCTTATCTGCGAACGCTGGCGGACGAAAACGCCCTGTATCTTGTGGCTGAGGACGAAAACGGAGAGCTGGTGGGGATGTGCGGCGTTCTGGATATTCTGGGCGAGGGCGATATCAGTAATGTGGCGGTGGCAAAACCTTTCCGCAGGCAGAAAGTCGCGGAGCGGATGTTAAAAGAGCTGCTTGCCAGGGGAAAAGAGCGCGGGATTACGGCATATACGCTGGAAGTACGGGCATCTAATGAGGCGGCGCTGGGGCTCTATGAAAAGTTTGGCTTTGTCTCCGAGGGGCGCAGGAAAAACTTTTATAACAAGCCTGTGGAGGATGCCCTGATTTTGTGGAAAAGATAAGATTGAAAATCGAATTTTCAATCACGGGATTTGTTTTGGCATTGGTGAGAGGAAAGAACGGATGATAGATGTTTGTTTGCTGGGTACGGGCGGCATGATGCCGCTGCCCTACAGGTGGCTTACCTCGTTGATGGTGAGGTACAACGGCCACAGTATTTTGATTGACTGCGGAGAGGGGACGCAGATTGCCATGAAGGAAAAGGGGTGGAGCCCGAACCCTATTGATATGATCTGCTTTACCCATTATCATGCGGACCATATCAGCGGGCTTCCGGGGATGCTCCTGACGATGGGGAATGCGGAGCGGAAAGAGCCGCTTTTGCTTGTGGGACCGAAAGGACTGACCAGAGTGGTGGGTGCGCTGCGGACGATTGCGCCGGAGCTGCCCTTTGAGATCAGATATCTGGAGCTGGAAAAACCGGAGGAGAGCTTTTCTTTTGAGGAACTTAAGATGCAGGCTTTTCGGGTAAACCATAATGTGGTATGCTATGGATATACGATTTCCCTTGGCAGGGCAGGACGTTTTCAGGTGGAGAAGGCGAAAGAGCTGGGTATTGAGATGAAATACTGGAGCAGGCTGCAAAAGGGTGAGAAAATCGAGACGGAACGGGGGATTCTGACGCCTGAGATGGTGCTGGGGGCGGACAGAAAAGGGTTGAAGCTGACTTATTGCACGGATACAAGGCCTACGGAGAGCATCGCGGAACATGCGGCGGGCTCGGATCTGTTTATCTGTGAGGGAATGTACGGAGAGGCGGATAAACAGGAAAAGGCGAAAGAACATAAACATATGACCTTTCAGGAGGCGGCAGGGCTGGCAAAAAAGGCGAATGTGGGGCAGATGTGGCTCACGCACTACAGCCCGTCTTTGACAAGGCCGGAGCCTTTTATGGAGGAAGTAAGAAAGATATTTCCGCGGGCTTATGCGGGAAAAGACGGTAAGAGTATGGAACTTCAATTTGAGGAAGAATAACAGGTTTCCATCCCGCGTCCGTGCGAACGCAGACATGCGGACGCAGATATGCGAACGTAAACATACGAATACGGATACGCGGATTGCGGTGAAACGGAGGTAGAGTATGAGAAAAGGGCCGAAATCAATAGCAGTGCTTGCCGTTATGGTGATTACGGTTTTTGCGCTGTATTATTATCTTGTTAATAAAGTGGAACGTTTCTCGCCGGAGGTGGAGACGACGCCGGTGCAGGATGTGCTTCTTCGGAATCTGGAGACGGATTATCCGGCAACGGTCCGGGAAGTGATAAAATATTATAACGAGATCATGAAATGTTACTACAGCGGAAACATTACGGATGCGGAAATACAGGAGCTGGCGGATAAATCGATGCAGCTTTATGATGCGGAACTGGTGGACTATCAGAGTGAGGAGATGTATATGCTGAACCTGAAAGCGGAGATAGCCGGTTTTGCGACAAATGAAACCGTTTTGTCCCATATGGCGCTTTCCTCCAGTACGGCGGTGGACTATTATACCTACCAGGGGCGGGAGTGCGCGCAGATAAGGTGTATCTATACCATGCGACAGAAGACCAGCCTGACGACGATAAAACAGGTGTATGTATTGCGGAAAGACGACACCGGAAAATGGAAGATCCTTGGCTGGATTCCGGCGGATGATGAGACGGAAACGGCGGGATGAGTATGTGGGAGAAAATGGAAGAAGAAAAAGAGATATTGATCCTGGCGATCGAGAGTTCCTGTGATGAAACGGCGGCTGCAGTTGTCAGAGGCGGCAGGGAAGTGTTATCTAATATTATATATTCCCAGATTGAACTGCACACGATCTATGGCGGCGTGGTGCCGGAGATTGCTTCGCGCAAGCATATCGAAAAGATCAATCAGGTCGTGCAGACGGCGTTAGATCAGGCGGGAAAAAAGCTGGAAGATATTACGGCGGTGGCAGTCACCTACGGACCGGGGCTTGTGGGCCCGTTGCTGATCGGCGTTTCTTTTGCGAAGGCGCTCTGCTTTGCGGGCGGGCTGCCGCTGATCGGCGTGCATCATATTGAGGGGCATATCAGCGCCAACTATATCGAACACAGGGAACTGGAGCCGCCCTTTGCCTGTCTGGTGGCTTCCGGCGGGCACTCTCATCTTGTATTGGTCAAAGACTACGGAGAGTATGAGGTGATCGGCAGGACAAGAGACGATGCCGCAGGAGAAGCTTTTGACAAGGTGGCAAGGGCGATCGGGCTTGGCTATCCCGGCGGACCGAAGATCGATAAGATTTCCAGGGAGGGAAATCCTGAGGCGGTCAATTTTCCGCGCGCAAAGGTGGTGGAATCCGCCTATGATTTCAGCTTCAGCGGTTTAAAGTCGGCGGTGCTGAACTATCTGAACGGTTGCCGGATGAAAGGGGAAGAAGTGAATCAGGCGGATGTGGCGGCATCTTTCCAGAAAGCGGTGGTGGATGTGCTGGTGGAGCATTCCATGGCGGCGGTCAGGGAATATGGTTTTACAAAGTTTGCCATCGCGGGCGGTGTGGCGTCCAATTCCTCTCTCCGGGAAGCCTTTGTGCGTGCATGTAAAGAGGAAAATATAACATTTTACCATCCCTCTCCTGTTTTCTGTACGGATAATGCGGCGATGATCGGCGTGGCAGGGTACTATGAATATCAAAAAGGTGTGAGGCATGATTTTGATTTGAATGCAGTGCCGAATTTAAAGCTTGGAGAGCGCGTGAGGGGAATCTGACGGCGGAAAACACGGTAAATAAGAATGACAGCAAAAAAAAGATGCACGGCTGTGATCCTGGCGGCAGGCAGCGGGAGCAGGATGAAAAGCAATATGGCAAAGCAGTTTATGCCGCTTTGCGGAAAACCGCTGATCTGTTATGCACTGGAGGCAGTGGAACACTCCGAGGTCATAGATGACTGTATCCTTGTGACAGGCGTAAAAGATATTGTCCGTGTGACGGAAGAGATTGTGAAAAAATATCATTATCATAAAGTGGATACGGTGATAGCCGGCGGAGAGGAACGATATGCATCCGTAGCCAGCGCCATGCGTCTTATTTTATCAGGTGATATGGCCGTGCCCAACCGGGATGGTTATGTTTTTGTACATGACGGCGCAAGGCCTTTTCTGACGGAGAACATATTGAAGGATACCTATGAGGCAGTACGGAAGTATGGGGCGTGTGTCAGCGCCGTGCGCAGCAAGGATACCATAAAAATAGCGGATAAAGAAGGATTTGTAAAGGAAACTCCAAATAGGAATGATATCTGGAATATACATACTCCCCAGGTTTTCCGGACGGAACTGATCACCGCTGCCTATGCGGCGCTTGAGAGAAATCTGCAGGAACTGAAACAAAAAGGCGTTCATATCACGGATGACGCGATGGTGGTGGAATATTTTACGGACCACAAGGTAAAACTGGTAGAGGGTTCTTATGAAAATATCAAATTGACTACGCCGGAGGATCTGGTGGTGGCGGAGAAGATTCTGGAAAAAATAAAAAATGAAAAAAATAAAAAAATGTGTTGACAGGGTTATCCATTTTTGCTAGAATGTTCCTTGCACTGATTTGAAGTGGAATACTTTGGAGAGGTATCGAAGTGGTCATAACGAGGCGGTCTTGAAAACCGTTTGTCCGAAAGGGCGCATGGGTTCGAATCCCATCCTCTCCGCTGGAGAT